>DASZPH010000041.1:0-168365 GCA_035550375.1 Pirellulales bacterium
AGGCCACCGCAAACGCTCGCAAGCGGCGCGCGACGCGATTCATGGTCTCAAGCAGCGACAGAATCCTGTGGTGATCGAATTCCACACCAGCCAGAAGGGCGCGACGATCTGGTACGAGCTGCTGCTCGAAAACCTTCCGCGCGGCGCGGCGACGCGCAAAGCGCCTCGCCTGCCCCGCTGAAAAGTCGCCTGGCCCGGCAGGACCCTTCATCGGCCGAGACCGCCGCAAGCAGGTGGTCCAAGCCAACCACGACCTGATCGTGGAAACGGCCGAGAAACCCGGAGGCGCGCACGGTTCTGCGCTGGCGGCCGGCAGCGAGGCCAGCATCCGCATCGTCAGCTGGTGAAGCAAATTGCTGCTGTGGATCGCTCACGCATGCGTAGAATAGCCGAATGCCCATTCGTTTATCCAACCTGCGTCTGAGCATCGACGAGCCGGAGGTAACGCTGGCCGAACGGCTGGCGGCGGCGCTCGAGGTGCGCCGCGACGACATTCGGCGATGGCGGATTCTGCGCAAGAGCCTCGACACGCGCGACAAACGAGATCTGAAATTCGTCTATACGGCCGAAGTGGCCTTCGCCGGCGACGAGCCGAGCCTGGTGGCACGAGCCTCCCGCCGCGGCAAGTCGGTGAGCATCGAGCTCTACGACGAACGGCCGTTCGAAATGCCGCCGCCGGGCGAACGGCCGCTCGAGCATCGACCGGTGATCGTCGGTTCCGGTCCCGCGGGGCTGGCCGCGGGCTACTTTCTGGCCGAACAGGGCTACCGTCCGCTGATTATCGAGCGGGGGCGCGCGGTGCGCGACCGCATCGACGACGTGAAGGCCTTCGACGCGGGCGGGCCGCACAACCCCGAGAGCAACTACCTGTTTGGCGAGGGAGGGGCAGGCACCTTCAGCGACGGCAAGCTCACTTGCCGCACGTCCGGCCCCGAAGTGCGACGCGTGCTGGAGCTGTTCGCCGAATGCAAGGGCAAGCCGTCGATCCTCTACGACTATCGGCCGCACCTGGGGAGCAACCGACTGCCGGCCGTGGTCAAGGCGTTTCGCCGCGGCATTCTGGCGATGGGGGGCGACTACCGTTTTGAATGCCGCCTGGAAGACCTCGACGTGGCCGACGGCCGGATCCGGGGAGTCATGACCTCGGCGGGCCATGTGCCCGCGTCCGTCGTCATTCTGGCGATCGGCCACAGCGCCCGCGACACCTACCAGATGCTGTTCGATCGGGGAGTACCCCTCGTTCCCAAGCCGTTTCAGTTCGGCGTGCGGATCGAGCAGCCGCAAGAGCAGGTGAACCGGGCACAGTATGGCCCGGTCCGACTGGAAGAGAAGCTTGGGGCGGCCGACTATTCGCTGGTCGCCCGCGGGCGGTCGAACCTGTTCAGTTTTTGCATGTGCGCCGGTGGGCAGATTATTCCCAGCGTCTCCGAGCCAGGCCATTTCTGCACCAACGGCATGAGCTTGTCCCGGCGCGCCAGCCCGTTTGCCAACAGCGGCCTGATGGTGACGCTCGAGCCAGAAACCTTTGGATCCGAGCATCCACTGGCCGGCATGATGCTCCAGCGGCATTACGAGGGCCTGGCTTACGCGTTGAGCGGAGCGGCGTACCATTGTCCCGTTCAAACGGCGGACGACTTTCTCAACCGGCGACGAACCGATCGCGTACTGGAGTGCAGTTACGCGCGCAGAACCGTGCCGGCCGCGATCGACGGGCTTGTGCCACCGCAGGTCGTCGCCGCGCTCGACGAGGGGTTGCCCGTCCTCGACCGGCGGTGGCGCGGCCAGTTCCTTCGCAACGCCGTCCTCGTCGGTCCAGAAGCGCGGGGGAGCTCACCGATTCGGTTCCTGCGCGATGCAGACACGCTGGAGAGCACCGGCGTGGCCGGCCTTTATCCGATCGGAGAGGGGGCCGGATATGCGGGTGGCATCGTGAGCGCCTCGCTCGACGGACTTCGCGTGGCGAAGTCGATCGTCAGCCGCTACGCACCGTTGGGCTAGAGCTTCGCCTCGAACGTGCATCGGCAGGAAATACCGTAGGGTGACTGCCCAGGTCGCCTCGCGGCACGACTTTAGCTCCCGACTTCGGCTGCCCGGTTTGCCGCCACAACCTCGAACACGTAGCCGTTGGGGTCCTTGAAGAAGAAGCGTTCAAACGGCGTCGGACGAATCGGGGCGATCAGCTCGGCGCCCTGCGCCGTCAGGCGCGACTTGAGTCCGCCGAATTCTCGCTCGTCGAATTGGATGGCCAAGTGACGCCCGTACTCCTTCTCGAAGGCCGAAGGCTGAAAATCGGCAACTTCGATCAGGTGCAACTCCTGGCCGGGAGCGATCTCCAGCCAGGCCGCCGGCTGCCCGATGTTATTCGGCCGCTGGATCGGACGCCAGCCAAGCGTGGCGGCGAAAAAGTCGCGGGAGCGCGCCACGTCGCGAGTGGCCAAGGTCAAATGGGCGAAAGGCATAGGTACGGAACCGATCGGTTTTTAGAGCCGGGTGTTTCTGAGACGCCCCCAAGCTACTTGAGCGTGGCGTTTGCTGTCAAAAGAATGCACCGAGTTTCACAACCACACCGGCGGGATTAGAATCGGTTATCGGCTACCAAGCTGAGCAAGATCATGCCGAGCCGCTTTCCGGGCGTGGATCCTTACCTCGAAACTCGGGGCTGCGGCGCGATTTCCATCACGAGTTCATCACGGCGTGGCGGGCTGCGTTGGGTGCGGCGCTGCCCAGACATTATGAGGCTCGAATCGAGGAGGAAATCCAACTCGGAGTGCGCCGGGTATTAACCGAGCGCGACGGATTCTCGAGTGCGAGGGAATTGGCAACGGGGGTTAGGGTCCCGGACTTGTCCAGCGCCCTTCGACTTCCAACCACTCGAAGGGGGAGAAATCGACCGCGATCGTGTCCCCCTCGATCGTCAGGTCGGCGAGGCGCTGACCGGCGAAGTCGATTCGCCAGGCGGCGAGGGGCGACCGAAACAGGCGAAAGTGTACACGGCCGCCGCGGCCTTCGGTCTCCCAAAGCCGGGCGCGGAAGCCCGCGATTTGGCCCCCCTCGTCAAGCGCCTCCCAGTGCGTTGCCACGACGTTGCGGGCGTCGAGATGAAATAACCATCCGGATGGCGCTTTGGGGGGCGCGCTGCAGGCGACGACGGTGGGCTTATCGAGCAGGGTGAGAGCGTGTTCGGCCGGATGCGACAGGCTGGCGCCCACTCCCAGGCGAAATCGCCGCCGCGTTTCGCCGCGCGCGACGAGCAGCGTGTCGAGCATGCGCGTCCCGATACGTCGATGGTAGGGCCATCCGCCGGAGAGAATTGTCGCCCGGGCCTTGGCGGCGCGAATCTCGACGAAGTAAGGCGCTTCAAGGTTGCGGGCGTCGGTGACCTGCAAGGTCAGCCCCACGCTGCGGTAAAGTTCGGCCGACTCGTCGCCCCAGGCGAAGCGGCAAGCATAGTAGGAGTTCCAAGGGTCGGCGCGCGGCGGCAGATCGATTTCCAACTCGATGTCGAGCAAGGCCACGCGTGATCCGCGTCCCAAACCTACCCTTTGCACGAAGCCGGCGATTCGTTTCCCTTCGGGGTCGACAAGCTCACCCCGGCTCGTGACCTCGGAATAGGCCGGCCCCGACGCGGTGATCTCCACCTCCTGTGCGACCATCTTCGAGTAACCGGCGTCGGCGTCAGGATCGCGCCACACGTCACCCGGCTTGGGTTTGGGCGGGGGCAAACGGAAAGCGAGTTGTTGCGAGAGAAGATTTCCACGCTGGCTGGCGTCGTAGACCGAGCGGATTCCCCCCGTCTCGCGGCTCACTACAATTTGTACGTGCTCGTTGTTGATCGCGAGCTCCTTGTCGGCCGACTTGGACCTCCGCTTTTCGGCGGGCGGGAGCGCCACGCCCGCCGGGATCCAGGCGAAGCCCATCGGCGGCACGTCGATCGCTACGTGCGTTGTGTCGCCGTCAGACTGGGCTGCGACCACCGCCCCGCCGGAAGCAGGAACCCGGTTCCCGCCGGGCAGACTCAAAACCTCGCGTCTCGCAAAGGGAAGCGCATTCAGGACGAGATGTCCTTGCGCCGGTGGCGGCTCGACGGCGCCAGCCGAGCCAAGCGGGGTTGCTCCCAGTTTTTCGGCCAGCGCGGCGGCCGCTTCTTCGACGACGGTCTGCGGCAACTCGCTCGCGACGTCCGCCAGCTCGATTCGTGGCGCGGCGGGTTTGCCGGCGAGCATGTCGGCCAGAGCCGCCATCGCCTGAGCGCTCTCGCGGCGGGCTCGGCGAATGTGGCGGTCGGTGACTCGCGACAGCGGATTCGGCTCTTCCCGAATAATCGCCTGGCGCAGGTACGGCGCCCGATATTGGTCGGCCCGGAACTTGGTCAGCTCACCCGGCCGATCGGTGTTTTGAAAAAATACATCGAGCGTGACGAACTTGCCCAGCGCGGGAGCGTAGGCCGCCATCCGCCGCAGGTCCTGAAAGAAGGGGCTTGTCTGCCCGGGCCAGTGGGCGAAAACGAGCGTGGCAACGTGGTCGCGGTCCATCGTCTCGCCCATTTTTCGCGAGTAGCTAAGCACGCTCTCCGCCTTGCTGGCGTCGAGTGGCAAACGGCTGAGGGCGTCGATACTCCCAGAGTCGAGATCCTCCCAGCGCGTTTTGCACTGGCCGGCCTGCGGAAAATGACCTTCGTCGAGCGTGAAATGGAGGGCGCCCCCAAAGCCGGCCGAGGAGAGGAGGCCTGGCAAGAGCGGCGACAACCCGAAGCGACGCCGGCCAAACACCACCGGCCGATGCCCCACGACACGCTGATAGACGGCCAGGCCGCGTTCAAGCGCGCGCCGTATCGATTCGACGGGCAAAAGCGGCAGTTCGTCCTCGATATATTCGCCACCCACGAGCGAGACGTTCTTGTCGTCGAGCGCCTGGCGCATCGTCGAGAGGATCTCGGGCTGCTGCTGCGACAGTCGCTCGACCAGTTCGGCCGGGATGAGCAGGTTCTTTGGTACCCGATCGAGCAACTCGGCCCGCAAGGAAGTTCCCAAGGTCGTCGGGGCCACCAGCACCAGGTCGATCAAGTAGGCCTCGACCGGATAAAATCGCTCGCGGGCTTCCGCGAGCACTTCGAAGCAGTTTCGCAGCTTTTCGCGCGCCTCGACAGCGCGACCTTCGCACGCCGCCGTCGCGGCCGCGACGGCCTGATTCCGGAGATGGATTTCGTCGATGTTGCTCATGTATCGCATCTGGCGCGTGAGCAACTCGACCAGCAGATAGCAAACCCCCAGGGCCAGGAAGTCGGCCGCCAACTCGGGCTCGACCCGCGGGGCCTCGGGCAGCCCGGCCAGCGCCGCCGCCAGAATGTCGTCGCGCGAGCGGGTTTTACGCACGACGCAAGAGCGCTCGTCGTGAGCCCGGCTCGTCCATCCGGCCACCAGGAGCGGTTCGCTTGAGCTGGGGATGACAAACAGCCGTTCGGTGACCTCGTCGGGCGGGCTGTCGGCCCGGTACCACGTTGGGAGGCGCTGGGCCGAGGCCAGCAGCGCGGGATGCCACAAGGCCGACCAGGCAGCGAGCAGCCCTTCGGCTTCCGGTCCCTCCTGATAGACCGGAAAATCTTCCAGGCTGTGGCAAGGGAGCAAGATCGCAAGTTCGGCGTAGGGCATAGCGGATACAGGTTGAGCTTATTGGCGAAAGACAGATGGAGCTGGCGAGAACGTCACTCCGCCTTTTTGTCTTTCTTCATCTCGCCCGCCATGTCCAGCAATTCGGCCAGCATCTTCTCGGAGGCCTGCTTCTCAAGCCTGTTGGTCCCCATCCACGTTTCGTAGCCCCCTAAGTCGTGGTGCCGCGGAGTCGGTAGGTAGCCATAGTAACCATGAGCGAGCGAGACCATAAACGAATCGGCAAAGGGTGAACGCCGCTTGAACTCCAGACCGATCTCACAGAATACTTCGTTGGGCATCGTGCCGATGCACACCGAGCCGAGGCGCAGCACCTGTAGGGGCATCGGCAGCGCGGCCGGGTAGTCTGCCATGCGCAGCGTCCGTTCGGCATAGATTGCGCCCAGGTCGGCCCTGCCTGGCGAAAGCGGCCGCTCGGCCAACGTCTTCTTGGCCCAAGCGACTTGCTCTTGATTGGGCCGCCGGCAGCCGATCGACAGTTCGCGGTATCGTGCGTCGAGCGTGATCTCGTGCGAGTAACGGGCGTTCGCCAAGGCTTCCTGCACCCGCTTCGCGAGGTCGCTCGCGACGGCCCGCATCTGTGCATACGGCTCCTGAGCCGGACGAGGCTGCCTGAAATTGATGTTGTTGATATCGCCGCTCGTGCCGTTGGCCAGCATGGCGACGAAAGGGGGATCGAGCCGCTCGGCATCGAGCAGACGGGTCAGCTCATCGCAAAAGACGGCGAAGTAGTCAGCCGAAATATGCGCATTTCCCACGCCGCCCACGTAATGCAGCGAATAGGCGGCGAAGAGCGAGATCGGATGGCCATCGAGACCTCGAACGGACAGGACCGAAACCACCGGATCGGTTGGGCCGGCTGGGTCGAGCAGGTTCGGGCTGCCTGGCTCCGGATTCATCTTTACGAGGTCGCTGGGAAAAGCGGTGCTGTCGGCGAACGGGCTCGCCGGGATCGTCCCCGGCCGCATGAACCAGCGGCGATTGAAAACGTGTTCGGGAGCCTCAACTTTGAGAAATGCCAGCTCGGCAGGCCGTAAATTATTCGCCGCGCAGGTGACGCCGTCGGCGATTCGGCGGGCCACAAACTGCTGGTATTCGTCGCCTGGCTGATCGTATTTGAAATGGTCGCTGCCAATGGCGCTTGTCGCCGAGTGGGTGTGCGTGGCGCAGATCAGGACGTTGTCGCGGGGGATTGAGGCTCGCTCGGCGATTTGCCGGCGGGCCTCGTCGCTCACCCGGCGATCGATGCCAAGCAGGTCGCAGACCACCATCGCCAGCTTTGTCTTGCCGTCGTCGAGCACCAGGCAGCGTGCGTGAAGTTCGTCGTGAATGTGCTTGGAGGGGATGGGGAGAAAGCCCCCCACGATATCGCCCCCCAAAGCCGGCGTAATGTTGCTGGCGGCGGCTCCGGCTCGAAAGATTTGCTTTTCGTCAGCGCGCCCCGCGGACGGGACAAGTAGGGCGAGCGAGACCCCGCCCGCCAGCAACCACACCAACGTTCGATTCATTGCTTAACTCCGCGTGACATTCGGCATTCGGGTAGTGGTGCAGGCACTCCGCCTGCATTCAGGCGGCCAAGACGGCCGCACGAAAATCGGACCTCAACACGCTTTGACCGGCAGGCGGTACCGCGATATGATAACGGATTCTTGCCCTGACGATGAGGGGCGGACAGCGGCTTCAAGGGTCCGAGAACACCCGCAGTTGTCGCCCGTAATTGTTTAGACCAACGCATCTTATTTGAACATGCCCGAATTCAATCGTAACCGCCCGCCGAGCAAAAAGCGCTCGAAGGTCACCACCCGGCAGAAGAAAAAAGATCCCATTTTCGTCGACGGCGCTCGGCCACGTCCGATGTACGTCGATTACAAGGACCTTGAGCTCCTGACCAAGCTCACCAGCCGCCAGGGGAAGCTTATCGGCCGCCGCAAGAGCGGTTGCACCGCGGCCAGCCAGCACGCTGTCGCCAAGGCGATCAAGCGTGCACGTTTCATGGCGCTCTTGCCCTACGTCGCCGACTGAGCGGGGCGGACGACTGGCGACAGCGAGCCTGTAGCAGATCGAACCGGTAGCGGATCGTTGCGAATGGGGCTTGTCCGGGGCTCTTCCGCGGCACCGTGCCAGGCGGGCACGGAGAATCCGATGCAACAAAAGAGAACTCCCGCTGAGCAGCGCAAACAACTCGTTCGAACGATGAACGAGCTTGGGGACATCATCCTGAGGGTGGACGAGCTCGCCAAAGAACACGCCGACAACAGCTCGGCGGCGAAGGGGTTTCGTCAGATCATTGTGGCTGTCGAAGGGGCCCGGTTGGCGCTACAAACGCAGTATAACGAGCTTCTTGCCAATGCCGGCCGCTGAATGCCCTGTGAGCCGGGTTCCCTTCTGACGGCCGCCGTCCTGACCCCTCCGGGACGCGGCGCGGTTGCAACCGTATTGGTGAGCGGCGCGACCGCCACCGCGACCGTTGGACAGCTTTTCTCTCCGACGACGGGCGACGATTTCGCCAAGGCGCCAATCGGGCGCATTTTTTTTGGTCGTTGGGAGGCCGGCGAAGAGCTCGTGGTTTGTCGCCGCGGCGAGGACGAAATCGAAGTGCACTGCCACGGCGGCCAAGCGGCCGTCGAAGCCGTGCTGGCGTCGCTTGCCGGTTTGGGCTGTCAGATTTTAGGGTGGACCGCCGCCGCTCGCCGGCAGGTCGACCCGATCGCGGCCGAGGCCATGGACTCGCTGGCGCGTGCCACGACGTTGCGCTCGGCGGCGATTCTGCTGGACCAATACCAGGGCGCACTGCGACAGGAACTCGACCAGTGTGCCTCGCTGCTCGACTCGTCAGATGAAGAGTCGTGGCGCGCCGCGGAGCAGAGACTGCACGATCTAGTCCGGCGCAGCCGCTTGGGACGGCATTTGGTTGAGCCGTTCCAAGTTGTGATCGCAGGCAAGCCGAACGTGGGGAAGAGCAGCCTGATCAATGGGCTCGTCGGCTACCAGCGCTCGATCGTCTCGCCTCAGTCGGGCACGACGCGCGACGTGGTGAGCGCAAGGACGGCATTCGCCGGCTGGCCCGTGGAGCTTTCCGACACCGCCGGTTTGCGCTACGGCGCCGACTCGTTGGAAACGGCGGGCATCGACATGGCCGTTAGGCGGTTTGGAGCGGCAGATTTGCGCGTTGCCGTTTTTGACGCCAGTCAGCCGTGGGACGAAGACGATGAAGCGTTCGCAGTGCGATGGCCTGATGCGATCATCGTTTACAACAAGATTGATGTCGCACGACCTACGGCTCGTCGTCAAGGAATTGAGACCAGTGCCTTGAAGGGGTTCGGCATCAAGGAACTTACCGAGGTGATCGGTGAGCGGTTGGTGCCCGATGTACCGCCCGCCGGCGTCCCGGTGGCGTTTGCTGCCTCGCACGACGATGCGATCGCGACGGCGCTCGATCTCTGCAGGAGCGGCGAACCCCGGCGCGCGGCCTTTGCGCTGCGGTCATTGTATTCGGCTAGTGGCCCGTGAAGCGTGCAACCGATCTGGCGGGACGTGCAGGGCGAGCCCCATCGACAGACTAATACGGGTGAATGAACCCGTGCGGCAGGTCGAACGAACTGCCGACCGATTCGCGGAACCTTCGCCAGCTTGCGGCGACCTGTTCTTGCTCCTGGCCCAAAAGCTGGGCGACCCATCGATCGGTGGCTTGCAGCCGCGCCGCGAGAGTGTCGGCGGCGTTCGTGCCCAACCGGCATGCCGGGTAGGAGCCCGCGTCCAGCAGACGCTCGTACTCGCGGCGTGACAACTTGAGCAGCCTGCTCGCCACAACCGCGCGGCCGGTGGCGCTATGGGGGGCCGGATGGAAGAACGTGCTTTCGCCAAACACACTGTTCGATTCCAGCGTGGCGATGATTTTTTCCATACCCGCCGGAACGTCGAGCACGATCTCCACGGCGCCGTCCAGCAGTAAATAGAGAGCCGGCCCCAATTCGCCCGTGCGAAAGAGGACTCCGTCGGCGGGGCATGAAACCTCCTCAAAACTGGCGAGCAGCGAATCGAGGTCGGCGGCTTTCAACCCCGCAAACAGAGGATTGTTTGCCAGGGCTTCGGCAGAAACGCGAGTCGGCATGGGCGGCACCTCCTGAAAACGGAAGACTGCCGTTCAGGGATGCAACCCTCGTGCCACGTCGGCCGCGAGAGAGTCGAATGCCAATACCGATGCCGACGGTATGAGATTCTATCGCGGAATGCCTTGTTGGCACGATCAACATGCCGTGCGTTCCCGCTCACCTGAGCCCGTGAGCACGATTGCGTGACGGGGCCCAACAAGGCCGCCCTCACGACCTGTCAGTCCGCGCGGGCCAAGTCCGCCTGCTCAGGTCGCGGCGGCAAGGAGAAGAACGACAGCCGCTCATTGCTGCTGACGAGCGGTTCTTGGCCCAACAGCTCGCTCAGCCGGGCCTCGACCTCGGCGCCGTGGTCGGCGTAGCCGGCTCGATCGATGGCGATGCCGTGAAAGTCGCGATCGACGAGCTGCGAGAGTTGTTCCTCCAGGGGACGCTCACTGAGCTCGCGCTGCCACCGATCGATGTCGCGGCCCTTCACGGCCCCAAAGCTGAAGTGCAGCGTGCGTGAGTGGAGATAGAGCCGCACGGGATCGTACCCGCTGATCTGGTGCAACGGGGGCGTTTCGGGGAAACCAAAATAAGGGAACTGGTAGACACGCGATTCGGCCGGCAACTGCTGCTCGATCTGTCGGACGAACTCGCCTTCGCCTTCAAACTCGGCTTTGACGGCCGCGTAGTCCGGCACACGGTTTCGCCCGATCTCGTCCACAAGGCCCCCCGCGGTCAGAAGGACGAGCGCGAGTTGAAACTGCCAGGCTCGGTGCCCTCGCGCCAGCCACCAGGCCCGGGCCCGGTCGAGCAAAATGGCGACGGCAAACAGGGCCAGCAGCCCGACGAAGATGCTCATCCGGTTGTAGCAGCGGATCTGGGGCGATATCAAAAGCGAGAACAGCGACCCAAAACCGCCGATCGTCGCCAGCAGCACCGCCGCGATATTGAGCACGGTGAGCCCCGGCATGACGTCTCCCTGCCGAGCGCGGGTGCGGCACATGAGCAAGCCGAGCAAAAAGAGAAACCCCGCGGTGCCGACGGCTCCCAGGGCCGACGATTCTTTCTCGTCGCCGGGGGCGAGGGGAAGCAAGTCATAAGTCTGGCGGCGCGGGTTCAGCCTGCCGACGATGTGGTTGTTGATCCACAACACCATCTGGCCGATCTTCAGTCCATAGACTTCGGCTTCGTGCGGGTAGCGCACGGCCAGTTCGACGTTCTTCCCATGCTCGCGGCGGTACACGAAGCTCGGCCATAGATTGGCGAACACGCCAACCCCCGCGATGGCGACCAAGGTGCAGGCCATGAGCGGCCCACGCAGTTTTTGTCGGTCGAGCAGCGAGGCCAGCCCCGCGACGAGCAGCAGATAACAGGCGAAGAAGGCGTAATAGACACCCGCCGAGGCGACGAGTGCCATCGTGAGCAGGCTGGCCCACATCCGGCCCCTCCCCCAGCGCAAATTCGGGTCCTTCTTCGACCACGGCCAGCGCAGGCGGTCGAGGTAGACCCAGAGAGCGACCATGATCGCTGGCGGCACGAGAAAGTAAGACGAAAGGAAGAGATGGTACTGGCCGCGGGCGAGATGGTAGGGAAGGAAGCTAAAGAGCAAGCTGGCCGCTACGGACGCCGGGCGCGAGATGCCAAACTGGCGCAGCACGAACAGGGTGCTGAGCGTGATCAACGGGAACCCGAGCAGGTAATAGAGGTTGAACGCGACGGCGAAGTCGTCCGTCGACAGCACCAGCAGCTTGAGCAGCAGAAAGTGCACGCTGTCGGTCTGCGGAAAATCGTAGAGCTCCATCTGCCCCGGCGCTCCGAGCCGCGGGTTGACCAGGTACCAGCCGTTCTCGGCGATTCCCTTGACCCACGATTGGGTCCAGAGCGCGTCGCCCCGGTTGGCGATGGGGATCGAAAGGTCGGCTCGCCAGAGTTGCAGAACAACAACGAGCACGGCTGACGATGCGACCGCCGCGCCCAAATACGTCGCGGCGCTGAGGAGAAGTTCCGCCCAGAATCCCGGAACAAGCGCCGGGCGTTGCTCGGCCGTCGTTTCGGCGGGGCGAACTCGAACCTTCTGGCGGGTACTTACCGCGGTGGCGGACATAGCAGTTGACTCTCACTCGCGCACGGGTTGACGACGCCGACGACTTCAGGCCGCGATGCGATTCGCCGCCAGGTTTTGAAAGAAGTGGCGGAACGAATCCTCCATCCAGCCGAGCATTTCGTCCGTCAGGCCGGGGTAAACGCCCACGAAGAACGCGTCTCGCATGATCTTGTCCGTGTTGGACAGGTCGCCGACTACGCGGTGTTTCACGCCGGCGAAAGCGGGTTGCCTGAGCAGGTTACCGCCGAAGAGTTGCCGCGTTTGAATCCGCCGCGATTCCAGCCAGCGCACCAGGTCGTCGCGGGTGAAGGGTGCACCGTCGCGAACCGTAAGCAAGAGCCCGAACCACGACGGCGCGCTGTTCGGCGTCGCCTGTTGCACGAGTAGATGCTCTTCGTAGGGCTTCAGGGCGGCCGTCAGCCGCGCGTGGTTGTTGCGCCGCGCGGCGACGAATCGGTCGAGCTTCTTGAGCTGTTGCCGGCCGATGGCCGCCTGCACGTCGAGCGGCTTGAGGTTGTAGCCGAGGTGGCTGTAGGTGTACTTGTGGTCGTAGCCGTGAGGCAGGTCGCCAAGCTGCCAGCCGAACCGCTTGCCGCACGTGTTGTCGGCCCCCGACGGACACCAGCAGTCCCGGCCCCAATCGCGAAACGATTCGGCGATCCGTCTCAAGCGGCCGCTGTTCGAGAGCACGGCCCCCCCTTCACCCATCGTCAGATGGTGCGGGGGATAGAAGCTTTGCGTGGCTAGATGCCCGAACGTACCAGTCTTCCGCCCGCGGTAAAGGCTGCCGAGCGCATCGCAATTGTCTTCGACAAAATACAGGTTGTGCCGCTCGACGATCTGACACACCTGGTCGAGGTCGATTGGGTTTCCCAGCGTGTGGGCCAGCATCACCGCACGGGTTCGGTCGGTTACGGCTTCGGCGAGCCGATCGACGCGCACGTTGCCCGTCTCCAAGGAAACGTCGACGAATACCGGCACGCAGCCCTGCTGAACGATGGGCGCAACCGTGGTCGGAAAGCCAGCGGCGACGGTGAGCACTTCGTCGCCGGCGACAAGCGGTCGGTCGAGTTGCGGGCTGGTGAGCGTGGCGAACGCCAGCAGGTTGGCGCTGGAACCGGAGTTGGCCAGCAGGGCGTGCTTCACCCCCACAAATTCCGCCAATTCCCTCTCAAATGCGGTTCCTTCGCGGCCGAGCGTGAGCCAGAAATCGAGCATCGACTCGACAGCCGACACCACCTCCTCCTCGTCGAACACTCGTCCGGCGTAGGGGACGGCGGTCTGACCCGGCGTGAAGGGCCGCGTGGCATGCCGCGCGTGATAGTGCTCGCGCACCAGATCGAGAATGCGATTCTGAAGTTCTTCGTGCATGAATCGAACTCGGATGTGTTCCGCCCGGCCGAACAGGCTACGCAGCGTCCGAACGTTTCCAACGATCGAGGGTCAATGTGGTGTCTTTCTCGCCCTGGCTCATCGACCGTAGACGCAAGAAATCGCGCACTTGCCCGGCAACCGATACTGCGTCCAATCCGTGCTCGACCATTAAGTAGCCGTAGCTGCCGCAACACTTCGAGAAACGGTCACGGATGCCGATACGGCAAACCCACGTCGGCGATTCGCTTGCTGCGATTTCGGCCACCGCCGAGCCGAGTCCGCCATGCGTGCTGTGCTCTTCCAGCACGATCACGGCCTGATGACGGTAACAAATGTTGGCAACTTGCTCGGTGGCCAGCGGTTTGATGCACGGTGCGCTGTAGACCTCGCTGCCGGGCCATTCGGCCGCGACAGCCAACGCCGTCTTGACCATCGACCCAGTGGCAACCCAGGCCAGCGGTCCCTTGCCGGGCTGCACGCGAAGCAACTGCCCCCACTCAATTCGCTGCGGCGCTTCGTGAACCTCCCCCAAATCGGCTTTGCCCATTCGCAGGTAGACCGGACCGCGAGCGTGCGCGGCCAGCTTCATGCAGCCGGCCATTTCGTGGGCGTCGGCGGGAGACAGGATGGCGATGTGCGGCAACGCCCTCAGCGCCGCGATGTCCTCGGTGCTTTGATGACTGCTTCCCAGCGCGCTATAGACGACGCCAGCCCCGTCGCCGATGAACATGACCGGCAGCTCTTCGTAACAGACGTCGAGCTTGATCTGCTCCAGCACCCGCACAGGCACGAAGGCGCTGAGCCCGTAGACGATCGGCCGGTAGCCTCCCTTGGCCAGGCCGGCTGCCACGCCGACCATATTCTGCTCAGCCACGCCGGCGTTGACGTATTGTTGCGGACGAACACGGCGAAAATCGTCAAACAGCGCGTAGCCGTGGTCGCCAGTCAAAAGCAGTACGCGCTCGTCGGCGACGGCCGCCTTCACCAGGGCGGCCGAGAAGGCAGCTCGCATCAGGCGGCCTCCCTCGGGACAAGCTCAGCCGTCGCCCGCTCGTAGGTTTCCGGCGTGAGGCGCGTGTAGTGCCAACGGTTGTCGTGCTCCATGAACGAGATGCCCTTCCCTTTGACCGTGCGGGCCACAATCGCCTTCGGCTGGTCTGAGTTGCAGGCGAGCAGTTCGCCGATCGCCTGGTCGAGCTGCGCCTCGTCGTGCCCGTCGACCTCGCGCGTCATCAGTCCGAAGGCGGACAACTTGTCGGCGATGCGGCCGAGCCGCATTACCTCGTTGGTGCTCCCCATCGCCTGAAAACCGTTCGCGTCGACGATGACCATGAGCCTCCCAAGCTCGAAGTGCGAGGAAAACAACAAAGCTTCCCAGATCGCACCCTCGTTGATCTCTCCGTCGCCGACGATGGCGAACGTTCGCTGGTCGCTACCTCGGCGTTTGGCCGACAAGGCAAGTCCGACGCCGACGGAAAGGCCGTGCCCCAAAGAGCCGCTTGTGACTTCCAGTCCCGGCACATGGGCATCGGAAAGTCCTTTGAGACGTGTGCCGTCGCCAAAATAGTTGTCGAGCTCGTCCTTCCCGAGCCAGCCCAACTCGTCCAGGCAGGCATATTGGGCCATGACGCCGTGCCCCTTGCTGAGCACCAGGTAATCGCGGCCCGGATCGTCGGGCGCGGCACCCAGCCGCAACCAGCGGCGATAAAGCACGGCCATGATCTCGATGAGCGAGAAGGCGCACGCCACGTGCACGGTGGACCCGGCGAAGGCCATTCGCAGGACGGTAGTTCGTAAGTCGACGGGATTAAAGCTCATGGGGCTGTGCCGGGCGTGCACCAACGAGCACGGGTCCGAGGTTTCTTCTCACTCGCAAGCGGCCCGGGTTCACGCCGCCTGGTTCGACCCAATCGGCAGTTGACGGGGTCGCGCCGCCGGTCGATCGTCGACCTCTTCGGCCGCGTCAAAATTGATCGTGTGATCGACAATCCACATGGGACGCCGCTTGGTTTCAACGTAGGTGCGCCCGACGTACTCGCCGAGCGTGCCAAATCCGAGCAAGAGCACCGCCAGGTTGGCCAGCAGCAGCACATACACGGTCGTCAGACCCGGCATCGGATAGGCGAAAAAGTAGCTGCCGATGTAGATCGAGGCCAGCAGCACAGTGGCTACCAGCGCCCCGGCTCCGGCGACCGAGAAGATCTGGAGCGGCCTTGTCGAAAAGCAAGTGATGGCCGTGACGGCGAAGCCGACAAGGTAGAGCAAGGGCGCCTTGCTCTCGCCGGCGACCCGCGGACGGCGGTCATAGGGGACGCCGCAACTGCGAAAGCCGATCCAGTGCGCAAAGCCTCGCAAGTAGCGATTGCGTTCCTCGAACTGGTTCAGCGCGTCGATAGCCCGCCGCGACAGCAAGCGAAAATCGGTGGCGTTAGGAGTGATCTCGACGTCGGCCAGGGCGTGCACAAGCCGATAAGCGGCTTTGGCGCCAAGCGATTTCCACCAGGGATCCCCCTGCCGGTCGCGGAGCACACCGTAAACGACATCGTAGCCGGCTTCCCAATGGGCAAAGAATTTCGGCATCAGCGACGGCGGATCCTGCAGATCGCTGAACAGCACGATGGCTGCGTCGCCCCGCGCCAGCCGCAGTCCCGCGCTGATCGAGGCGTCGACGTTGAAATTGCGGCTGAACTTGACGTAGCGCCAGCGAGGGTCGCGGCGGCACAGATCGGCGGCGATCGACCCGGTGCTGTCGCTGCTGTCGTTGTCGATGACGAGCACCTCGTAGTCGTATGGCACCCCGGCCATGACCTCCGTCACCTCGTCGTAGGCGCGCGGGAGGTTTCGCTCCTCGTTCCGAGCCGGCATGATGACGGTCACGAGCTTTCGCCGCTCGGCAATCTCCACGCTTTCATTTGTCGGCAAGTGAAGTCCCCTTAGAGATCGAAGGCCGTCGGTGACCGGTCGCGTCACACGCAGTTGATTGCTCAAGCTTCAGGCCGCTTGGTGATGCCTCGCCTGCTCGCCGCTCGGCGCATCGAACGAGTCGAAGTAGTCCCGATACCAGGCGATCGTTTCGACCAGGCCCGCCACCAGCGAATACCTGGCGTGCCAGCCGAGCATGGCCTTCGCTTTGGCGGCCGAGAGGTATTGATGCCGGATTTCATTGGTCGCTTCGTTGCGCACGTCGGGCTTGAGATGCGAGCCCATCAGGCGCAGGATCAGATCGACCAGTTCCAATACACTTACCTGGATTTCGGTCGAGAAGTTAAAAGCGTGCCCAAGCACCTCGTCTTGCCGGGCCATGCACTCGGCCAGGTGCAAATAAGCCGCCGCACCGTCCTTCACGTAGAAATAGTCGCGGACGTAAGAGCCGTCGCTGCGAATCAGGGGACGCTCGCCGCGCAGCGCCGAGCGGATCGTCCCCGGCACGATGCGGTTGAAGTTCAAGTCGCCGCCGCCAAAAAAGTTTCCGCAGCGCGTAACGCAAACCGGCAGACGGTAGGTGTGGTGATAGGTGAGCGCCAGGATGTCTGCACACGACTTGCTGGCGTCGTAGGGATGGCGGCCCGCCAAGGGCGCCGACTCGGTATACGGCAATTCCGACTGTTCGCCGTAGGCCTTGTCGGACGAGGCCACGATCACCTGCGGCTGCCGGCCGCTTTGTCGCACCGCTTCCAGCAGGCACCAAGTTCCCTTGATGTTTGTTTCGAACGTCGACATGGGGCTGCGGTTGGCCACCCCCACGATCGTCTGAGCCGCCAGATGGAAGATGGTTTCGATTTCGTATTCCGCCACCGTGCGCCGCAGGAGGGACTCGTCTTCCACCGACCCACGGACCAGGTCGATGCGGCGATCGAGCCCGCTGCGCACCAACTCGCTACGGGCGACCTGGTCGCGAACCAGGCCCACCACGTGCGCGCCCCGCAGTTCTAGCTCGAGCACCGTCGCCGATCCGACGAGGCCCGTGCAACCCGTGACCAGCACGCGGCGGTCGCGCCAGAAACGCGCCTCGGTCTGCGGCGCCTTCAAGACGGACCCCGGATCATTCTTCTCACCGCCGACGGATGAGACGTCCATGGAATCTCGCAAGAGGTACTGAAGGAAAATGCAGGGGCCTTATAGCGGTGGCCAATATCACCGTCAAGGTGAATGCGGGAAAGCCGTGCAAGTTCGCACTTTGCGCATCGCGACACTCCGTACAAGGAAAGGGGGCGAATCTGTGACCGGACTCGCAGAGTGAGTCCAAAGTCAGATAAGAGAGCCAGAGGAGGGCAACGAAAAAGCTGGGGGAGGAAGGGATTACTGGGGGAAGCAGGGATAGAGCGTTAACCGCTGAACCGGTAAGGAATCTGCGCAAGACCGGAAGCGCTTGGGGTCGGTTCCGCAGCCTTAGGCCAGACGCCGGGGCCCGAAATGCCGGCTCTGGCTATTGCCCATCGACTTGTCGCGCCTCTTCAGGCGATATCAACCCGTCCCGGTCCACATCTAGTTTCGAGAACACCTGGGTTGAACCGGTAAACTCACGGCGCGAGATATCTCCGTCGCTGTTGCGGTCCATCTTCCGGAACCACTCGCCACCCGTTGCCGTCGTTCGTGCAAGACTGCCCGGATAGCCCTGGCTGACGACGATCATTACGACGCTTGGCACCTTGCCGAGGTCCACGCTTTCTCCGGATGTACACGCCGCGCCCTCTAAAACGGCCCATCCGTTGCGCAGTTCGCGGGGACAAAGCCCCCCGTCATGGTTGACGTCTAACATCTCGAACAAACCTCCGCCAGACATGACGCTCACAAGCAACTGGCCATGAGTCAAAAGCCTCTGGGTATCCAGCCACGCTTCGAGTTCTTCTGGCGATACCTCGCCGTCTCGATCACGATCGGCCATTGCGATGAGCCACCCCAGCGGATTTCCGCGTTCTCGAGGCTCCCCGCCGTCAGAATTCGCCGGCGGCCGTTGTGTTTCTCGACCGGTAACGCGATCTCGCGCCGCCCGATAAAGCTCTGGCAACGGTCCGGTCACGGTCCACGCTTCGCAGCGCACATGAGTGCCCGCGCCCCAACACAATTGAGCTTCGCTCATCTGGTCAGCGATAGAAATCGTCCAACCCGCGATCGCCGGTACCGACATGGCCTCGTCGGACGGCGGCTTCCCTTGGATCCGGTTGAGGCACTGCCGTAGCAGCGCCTCGCGATCGTCCTCGCTACCCGGAAGCCGAGCAAGAACTGACTTGGAGCTTGGCCGGCTCAATATCTCCACCACCGACGATTCGTAAACCTCGTTGGTCGCTGCGCAGCCGGGATAGACGCAGTTCGGCAGAATTTCTTCCGTGCCAATCAGTTCGTCATCGTTCACGTCGAGCGATCGAAGCCGATTTTCAGCCGATAGCAACTCGGCGTGAGAGATCGCCGCATCCTTGTCCTGATCCAGTGCCTGAATTAGAGCCGCGTCTAAGGCAGGCGCGTGCTTCAATTCGCCCAACCCGACCTGTACGCCAGTGGCTCCATTGCGTCGATAGTATCGCTTTAGCGCCTCTTGAGTACACCCTTGCGATGCGTCATCGACAACATCCTTTAACGAGGCGATCGAGGCAATGGGTGGCGTGAATCCGTTTCCAAGGCTGAGCCGCATCGCGCGCGCTGACGGCACTAGGCGAATTTCGTTGGCATCCAAAGTGCCGTTTCCATCAACGTCTGCAAACGCAAACAGCGCAGCATACGCTCCGTCCCAATACTCATCGAATAAAACGTTGTCGACCGATACTTTGATTTCAACGACCTGGGCGCACTTTGGATCGATGATGGCGAGCGAAGTCGTTGGGCGCCCGTCGACGGGCCTCTCCTCGGAATACGCCGGCACGCAAGGAACGATGATCGACAAAGCAAATACAAATGATTTCACAGCAACTCTTCGATCGGCTTGCCATTGGGATCCGCGAGCCGAATAGGACGACTCACGTTTGACATGTTTTGCTTCAGCGGGTCCAGCCCGATGCTTTTGAAGGCGGTCGCCATCAAGTCGCTCGTTCTTGTCGGCTTCGACTCGACCCTAATCCCGTCCTCGCTTGTGGCTCCAACGACCTGGCCGCCTCGGATACCTGCTCCGGCCAGCACCGCAGCCCAAGACGCGGGCCAATGGTCCCGTCCCGCTTGTCCATTGATCCTGGGCGTTCGGCCAAATTCACCCTGGCAGACCACCAACGTACTTTCGAGCAATCCGCGTTGTTTGAGGTCGGTGAGCAGAGTGGCGAAACCCCAGTCAAGCTGATGAGACAACTCCTTTACGCGCTCAAAGTTGTTGGCGTGGGTATCCCATCCGTCGAGCGACACTTCGACAAACCTTACTCCCCGCTCCACAAGGCGACGCGCCATAAGGCAGCCCTGCCCAAACGAGCCCTTCCCGTAGGCTTCGCGCAACGCCTCGTCCTCTTGGTGCAAGTCAAACGCCGCCACCGCCTCAGGACGCATCAACCGCCGCGCACGATCATTTGCCGAATCCAGGGCGTCGACCACGGGTGAGCCGGCCGGAATGACCGAAAGGCCTCGAAGCTCCGAAGACAGTTCCAAACGCATTGCCTGACGGCCCTCGGAGATTTCAGAAGCCGGCTTGAGGTCCGAGACCTTAAGCTCTGCCGGAGCTGCATCCATGATCCCTGGCCGACCTCCGCCACCGCCCACAATAAATGGAGCATACTTTGGCCCCAAGAAGCCGCCGTTGGTTATCCTGGGCCGTCCGCCGACATGCACATAAGACGGAATATCGCGATCCAACTCTTCGTCGAATTCGTGAGCCACCAACGACCCGACCGAAGGAAACTTGATCGCCCCCTGCGGAACGTAGCCCGTGGTAGAAACAAAGCGGGCGCGGGAGTGGTCGCCTTCCCGAGTGGACATGGAACGGATGATCGAGAATTCGGACCCCACAGCCGAAAGCTTCGGCAAGTGCTCGCTGATGTTCATTCCTGGTACGTTGGTCGCAATCTCTCGGAAAGGCCCGCCATTCTCGTGGCCCCGCTTCAGATCCCAAAGGTCGATCGTTGCCGGCCCGCCGTTGAGCCAGAGCATGATCACCGACTTCGAGGTCAAGGGGTTCGCATTCGCTGCGCAGGCCAGGGCGGGCATCCAATTCGCCGCAGACCAACCGCACACTCCAATAGGCAAGGTCCGCAATAGATCACGCCGCGAAACACGCATCTTCGGCAGCACGGCTACCCTTCCCTTCTGTATTAATGGTTCGTGTTGAATTCTGGGCTGTTAACCAGGACCCAGAACAAATCGCCCAGAACTTCCCCACGGGTCGCTTCGGGTCGCACTTCGAAATGGTGCATAACGGTTTGCAATTCCGGCGTGCTTGGCCTTCTCCCAAGGACGGCGATAAACACGGCATCGACCTGCTCGTCCAGGTTCATAAAGGGCGCCGCCACCAGCGCTGCCAGCATGGGATTGTTCGAGGTTTCGGATAGCTCGCCGACGAGCGAACCGTTCATCAAGGCCAGCGCCTGCGAAATCGAGCGCTCAGCATTATGGGCCTGTTCGACATAAAAGACGGAAACAAACTCCCTACGTTGGTCCCCTCGCCCCCGTCCCCCCGTTTCAGATCGCTCTGGAGGCAGTCCAGCCGCGGTGCGAAGACTATCGTAAAGCTGTTCCCCGGTCAGACCTCGGATAACGGCGGTCGACCTGGCGATCCATTCCGCGTCGTCCGACTGGTCCGCGGGCGGTGGAAGTGACGCCAGGCGATAGGCGTCCGACTGGACAATCGCTTGGATGAACAGCTCCGCGTCGTACTTGCTTTTGACGAACGCCTGAGCAAGTTCTTCAAGCAGTTCGGCACGGTGCTCTCCGACCGCGGCAGCGGCGGCGCTTAGATCGTCCATCGGCTCTACGATGGCTTCGCCGAAGAAGTGCGCCCAGAGGCGATTCACCGCGTTCTTTGCGATGTAGGAGTCAGACTCCGTCATCATCCAATCGGAGAGGATCCTGCGGGGCGCAACCGAATCCAACGTGTCGGGCCATTCAATTCGTTCTCGACTCAGCAGCGCTGGCTCGTATTCCGTTTCCGAACCGGGAATCTTTATCCGAGGTGGTACGGCTTTTCCGTCGTCATTCCTGCCGGGGGCAGCGAAGAAGGCCGCCGTTTGCCAGAATTGCGCGCGTGTCCAGCGAGCGAACGGGTGATTATGGCATTGGGCGCAGTCCAGATTGATGCCGAGAAAGGCTCGCGTTGCGCTTGCCGCCAGATTCGGAGGATTTCCTTCATTCGCCAGGTAAAAGCCACGAGGGTCGACCGGGTCCGCACCGCCAGCATCCGAGTTCCAACAAAGCACCTTGGCGACCAAACGATCGTAGGTCGTCTTCTGCCGCAATTCATGAGAAAGCCAGTGCTCAAACCCGTCCGCGACGGAAGCAAATTCGGGCGTATCGGCTTGAGGCACCCATGCCCTGCGCCAAAACGTGGCCATATTCTTGAAATGCGCGCCGGAATAGAGCAGGCGCTCGATGGCGCGGAAGCGCTTCGAATCAGATTCGTCTTCAAGGAACTCGCGCACTTCCGCGACGGTCGGGATCCGTCCGATCAGATCTAACGTGAGCCTCCGCAGGAAGGTGGCGTCGTCCGCGAACGAGAGCGCGTCTTCCCGCCCTTTCAATTGCAGGCGCTCATCGATGAAGCGAGAAATGTCATGCGCGGTAGAGTCCGCTGCGTAGGAGGGTGTCCCGATCAGCAGAAAAAACATCACGAACCGCCAACCAAGCGGGACCTGCGCCATCAGTCACCTTGTTCAGAAATCGCCATGATTGATGATGTGCCCGTCGTCTCGAATCGTGAGATAGACGAACGTCAGGGGGTCGAGCTTGGTGCTCACGAATCGAACGGCTCCATCGCAGAGCAGCACGCTTGCCCCCCCTTCATGAAAGCCGTAGATGCCGAACCAGTTGTTGCAGTTCACGCTACAGTCCGTACTGTCGCCGCGTCCTGGCGTCTCGCCTGTTTCGGCATTTGCGGCCCCGAATGCGATTGACCCCCACCCCGCCCACGCTCCCCGGGCATTGGGACTCACGCCGAACTGACCAGCGCCCTCTTTCTTGATCCGGTTACGCCAAACCGCCGGCCGCCCGGACTGTTCGATGAGCAAGAGCGTGTTGGACAGGCCGTCCGTTATTTTCGACAAGGGCAGATCCGCATTGTCCGTCATCGCTTGCCGCTCGTTGCCGATCCGGTTTCCGCCGGGCAGGGCGTTGATACCGTAGCCGTCTCGCGTCATCAACACGCCGTTCGAGGCGATGAAGTCGCTGACCCCGGCTTTGCAAGTAAACACGGTGTCTTTGTCAGGGTTGAGCGACTTGGTCGAGGCCTGCGACTGGATCTCCACGAAACGGTCAGGTGGACTATCCGGGCAGAGCATCGCCGGAATTGCTTTCTCCGCTATCGGCTGATTCTTTGGATCGAAAAAATCTCGCCGCAGGTCGTAGTCCTTTGCCGGACCTGCCTGTTCGAGGTAGGGCAGGATGAAACAGCCCCATCCGCCATAGGGTTGGCCATCATTAAAACCTGCACGACGAGGGGGGAACCCCCGATGGGACTCGTCATATCTTTGAAACGCCAAACCAAGCTCGCGGAGATGATGTTGGCATTGCGTTTCGCGCGAATCCGCCCGCGCTGCGAGGATGCACGGAGCCAGAATGGAAACAAACAAGAAGAGACACACAACGACGACGAGCACCTCAATGGGGCGTAGCCAGTCACGCATGCGATTGCTCACTTTGGATCAAAGATTATTAGTGACCGCCTCGCCGGCATTAATCGTCACAAGCGCAAACAAGACGCTTGGGTCGAGCGACTCCGACAACAAATGGACCGAGCCATCGACAAACACGGCTTCGGCTCCGCCCAGATGGAAGCTATACACCCCCTGGCTGTTGTTGCAATTGATGGTGCAAACACCCCCTGGGCCGTCCTTCGTAATGCCGTCTGCGCCAAACACCTCAACCTGGAAAACCTGATAAGACGCCCATGGTCCCCAAGCTTTCGCCTGGCTCAGGCCCGCATTACTGGCTTGCTCTTTTCCAAGAATGAAAAAAGCGGCGCGCCCCGCCTGCTCGGTAATCAACATCGTACTGGAAAGCCCGTCCCTGATGTCCGACAATCGGCGACAGCGGTTGATGTCGTCCAGCGCCGTGATCGTGTTGTTGCCGCTCAACGACAGGACGCCGTACTTGGTCGAGGCAAAGCTGTTCGGGCCAAAATAATCGCCTGCGGCCCCCTGCGCGGTGACGCTGCCTGCCACGACGGTAATCATCCTCGGCCCCGTGCTGGAAGGACAGAGGAAGATCGGCAGATTCACGGCGATCGCGGCCGCATTTTCCGGTGCATAAAAGTCCCTGTCGAAGCGATATGCGCCTTGGAGCGAACCCTGCTCAACGTAAGGTAAAATGGTGGGCCCCCAACCGCGGGTGTACCCGGCGGTCAGATTTCGACGGGGAGGCATCGCGTTGAAGACGGTCTCATAGTTGCGGATCGCCAAACCAATTTGCTTCAAGTTGTTTTGGCATCCCATCCGGCGAGCCGATTCTCGCGCCGCCTGAACGGCGGGCAGAAGCAAGGCAACGAGAATGCCGATCACGGCGATCACCACCAATAGCTCGACGATCGTAAAACCCCGCCTCGATCGGAACGCTCTATGCGTCACGTGCGCCTCCCGCTTCCCGTACGACTGCCGAATCTGGTTGAGGTGGCACGTTAAGGCAAACGACGCGCCACGGTCACGCGAATGATTCCGGCCTATTTTTCACGGTGAAGTTTGAAAGTGGCGACAAACATCAAGGCTCTCGCGTGGTGAAATTGTCGCCAATCCTGGCGAAAAAAACGCCACGGCAGCGAGCTTCATTCTTCTTTCGAGACCTGGCCTTGAACTTCATCCCAGGTAAGCGGCAGGCGCGGCACGGGCGGCTCTAGATCGGCCGACTCCCGCCCTTGTTCGTCCTCACGCTCGCATCGCGACTCCTCCTCTTCCAGGGCGATCAGCCAGGCCGGAACGTCGAGACCCGAACCCGACGGGTTGTCGGTAAACTCGGTCAACTCCTGTTCCAGAAGCGCGAACCAGTCGCCCTTACGCCCCCGCCTCGCATCCTCGATCGCCGGGCAGACAAGTGCCCGAATCCGGTCGATCGCCAGGGGGCGGACGAAACGCTCCGCCAGCCGGTCGCCGATCGTCGGCAACCGGATGCCGTATTTCTTGTTGAGATCGGCCAGCCGCTTCAGGTGCCAGTCGGCGATATGGGCCGTCCGCTGCGCCAGTCCGCGACGCCACAATTCGGCGGCCGACGGCCAACCACGACGGGCCAGCGCATCGTGGACCACCACCACCGGCTTGATGTTCCAGGCCACCCGTTCGTAGCTCATCTTCAGCCGCAATAAATCGAGCAGCACGTGAAGCAGATCGCCGCGGTCCGACTGCGTCGTGGTGCTGTTGAAATCTTTGAACTCGGCGTAGTTCTCGACAATCGACTCGATGACGAGCGTGAGCTGTTCTATCGCCGAGGAACGCGGAATGGTCCGATCAAGATCGCCAAAAAGCGGCCACTCATCCGCCAGCTCGGGGTCGTCTTCGATTTGTTTGAGGTGCGCATCCACGCCGCGGTGAAGAATCCCCCGCAAGTTGCCGAGGTTCATGAAACGCGGGGTGAAGATCTCGCGGCCGTAGCGTTCGACGAAGGTCTTCACGGACTCCCAGCGGTCCTGATCGCTGAGGCGTTCGATAACCGAGAGTCGCAAAGTGCGGCTGTGGGCCAGCCAACGTTTCAGCAAGGGCTCGGTGGCGGCCTGTAGAACGTCGGTTAACTCGGCGTCGCTCACCTCGGCTTCCCGGCCGGCCGCCTCCGCCTGGCGATTGGACTCGGCCGCGACCGTCACCAGCGTCTCGGCGATACCCCGAAAGCCGACTTCAAACAGGCGATCGAACTCCGTCACCGCCCCTTCTCCGGCAGGACGGCGGTGCTCCATCGACTGCGCCGCGGCGATGAGCTGGCCTGTCTGGCACAGCAGCCCCAGCCTCACCAACCCGCGCAGCAGCGTGTGCAGAAGCTGTTGGATCATCTTTGCGCTTACGATCTGCATCGGGTCGCCCTGCCGCGACAGAGGAACATAGAGAATGGGCTGATCGCCCAGGGCCGCCAGCAACCGCGGGAAGGCCTCTCGCACCTCTTCGACGCGTCCGCGAAACATGGGTCGCAGGACGTCGGCCGCCGAGCGCTTCCAGTCCGGCGATTCGTGCGGAAACGCGGCCTCAACGGACGCCGACAGCCAGAGCTCCGCGGAACTTGTTTCCACCGTGGCGATCACGATCTTCGCCAGCAGGGTTTCTTTGACCATCCGGCGCCGATCGTATTCGACGAGTGATTCCTGCGTGCCGATCGGTCGAGGAAGCGAAAAACGGTGCACAGCCGATAATAGCTCGCTGAGTCGACGCCGATTGTCCGCCGCCCGGCCGCACCAGATGCGCAGCGTCTCGTCCTTTTCGTCGCTGGCCGGCGCGCGCATGGCCTGACCGCAGGCGCGCTTCCACAGACGGGCTACCATAAGCAGGAACTCCAGCCGCTGGCCGATCCGCTCTGCCTCGGCGTCGAGTTCGAAATCGGTCGCCCCTCCGCGGCCTTCGAGCATATCGGCGTCGAAGCCGTCGTCCGTGCTGTCGCGATAGGTCATCTCGTCGTAAGCGGCCCGGAACAGGTTCTCGTCGCCGGTTCCCTCGTCGGTCAGGCTATCGCCGGCCGGGCCGTCCGCCGCCGCCGGCGACTCGCTGTCTGCGCTCCGGTTTCGCCCGGCGGCAAGATCGAATTCGGGCACCTCCCAGTACGCTTCGGCGTTTGCTTCCAGGTAGTCGAGAAACTTCTTCGCCAGCGGCCAACCGTTCACGGACGAAGCGCCGGGGCCGGGTTCCGCCCGTCCCGCGAGAGCAAACCAGCGCAGAGCCAGGCTCTGAAAGGAGTGGTCGCCGTCGGTCAGCGGCACCTCCTGAGATCGGGCAACCCACTGCATCAGGAGGGCCATCGAGGCAGTAAGATCGGCCTGGTCCAGAAGGGGCGCGACAACGAGAGCATACGCCTTCGCTGAATCAAAATTCTCGACCTGGTCGCGCCAGAAAGCGATGTTTCCGGCAGCGGCCCCTCCGGTCCTCCAGGCGGCAAGCGACTGGGCCACGTGCGCGGCCGATTGGTGCGCCTCGCGCCCCGACACATGCTCCACGCCGCCCACTTCGACGGTGGCGAAGCGGTCCCACCAATGAGCCAGCTTCTTGAACCCGGCGGAGAGTTGTTCGCAGCGAGCGGCGTCTCCCAAGGCGGCGAGGTCACCCCAGGTCCGGGCATAAAGACCGAAAATCTGCCGAACGACCTGAATCAGCACGTCGACACGGTGGTCGCGCACGCTGTTCTCGATCGCCGGAAAGAGGCTGAACTGCCCCTGAAAGCCCAGGATATTCCAGGGATCGACCAGGGCGCCGCATTGAACGGCGCGCGTCAAAAGGTCTTCGATTCCGGGGAGCAAGTCGGCCGCCTCGGCCGGCTGGCGTCGGTCGAGCGCGTGATGGCCGGCCGTCAATCGTCCACTGATCTCGCAGAGCAACCGGGCCGAGGGGACGGCCACGATCTCCGCCTGGCGGGTGCTGGCCTGGGGGTAGCCCATGCGGGCAAAAATCTGGGCCAAGTGGACGTGCTGAAGCTGGGCCGCCCGCAGCCGAGCCAGGAATTGATTCAGGTGCTGGCGGGCGGCGGCGAGCGGTTGGTGCTGCGCGGCAGCCTCTTGGCGCAAGCGATCACCATGCGGCCCGGGCAGCCCAGCGAGCAAACGACGGTAAAACTCATCGCGGTAAGCCGCGATGCGCGGCACGAGTTTGGCCAGGGTGACGGTTGAGTCGTGCGTGTCGGGGGAGCGGCCGCTCACGCCCGACGCCATGAGAATGGTTCCGGCCAGCACCGCGGCCGCCTCGAAGAGGGCTTCTTCTCGCGGCAGACTGCCAGGCGAATCGATCCGCTGCTCGAGCGCGCCGAGCGTGATCTCCTGGACGACGAACCGGCGATAGCGCCCCTGCGAGTCGAGGCGGTGAGGATCCCACTGGCCAAACTGGTAGTTCGGCCGCTTATTGACGGGATGGTCAAAATCGTAGGCCCGTGGGTCGAAGGCCAATTCGTCGAGCAGGCCGGGGCTGAAATGGGCCTCTTCCAGAATGTCGGCGTCGGTTGCCTCCAGGATGCCGATCGCCGCGGCGATCAGCTCGCTGTATTTGCCCGGCGACACGCCCACCCCACGAAGATAGAGGGGGACGGCGGCAACCCATTCGTTCGCATACGGCTCCACATGCTGAGGCGTGCGCAGAACCGCGATCGGGCGGTGACCGATAAACGAATTGAGCTGCTTGACGGTGGCTTCGACGATGCGCGCGGTCTCCGACCAGGGCGGACCTTGCTGGAGAACGGCCTCGCAGACGCGGGCCAGAAAAAAGGGCCTGAAAAGATTGTCCGCCGTCTGATGCCACAACAGATCGCGGTGAAAACCCAGGTAGGCTTTTGGGGCCAGATCGAACGCGATGGCGACCACCGCGTCGGCCTGCTCGGTGTCGGAGAAGGCGGTGGACTGGCCTCGCACCACGGCCAGGCGGTTGAGGAGCGCAAGCCTGGCGGCCTCCCAGAGCGGTGGTTGACCGGCTTGCGATCTGAGCCACCCCGCAAGCGCGATCAGGTTGCTCTGAAAACGCACATCGGCCGTCCCAGCCGACAGATTGAGGTATCCGAGCAATTCATCAATCACCGCCTGAGCGTCCGGGCTCA
The DNA here is from genome assembly GCA_035550375.1 of Pirellulales bacterium. Lineage (GTDB taxonomy): Bacteria > Planctomycetota > Planctomycetia > Pirellulales > JAICIG01 > DASSFG01. The sequence goes on from DASZPH010000041.1 coordinate 28,062, forward strand.
CATCTCGCGGATCCGTCAAAGGCACGATCCTGCCTCTCTGCGTGTGTTCGCTGCCGATAAGTCCAGAGTTGCCAAGGGAAAAACTTCATGCGTCTGCCGCCTCTTCTGGTTATCATAGGAAGCATAGCGCCCCTTCGCTATCCGCTGTCGGGCGGTCCAGCCAGCGCCCCAGGGATCGCGACTTGACAAGAGGGGACATCGTTTGGTCGTGTGCAACTCAGCAATCGTCAAATCAGAATCTCCGTCAGCAAGTTTCGGCTTTTTGAGGAAGAAATGATGTACCGTCTGATCGTCGGCCTGGCGGCAGCCACCTCATTTTGCGTGCCGGCAACGGCTCTTGCGGCCCGCCCGCTGCCAAACGTGGTTTCACAGCACGCGGCGCAGCGGTGGGGCCTGGAGCGTGCCTGGGCCACCCAGGTCGAATTAGACCCGTCGCGGGGGCGCATTGCCCACATTTCTCTAGAGAGCGGACTCCTGATGGTGCAAACCGATCAGGCCGCGGTTCACGTACTCGACGCCGAAACCCGCCGGACGCTCTGGGTGGGGCACATCGGTCAACCGGGCGCGGTCACCACGCCGCCGGCGGCCAGCGACAAATTTGTCGTCTCGACTAACGGCAGCATCCTCTGTCTGTTCGATCGGGCCAACGGGAAGGTGCTTTGGACGCGAAAAATGGCCAGCGTGCCGACCGCGGGTCCGGCGATCAGCAGCGATCGCATCTATGTGCCGCTCGTGAGCGGCATGCTCAGCACCTATCGGCTGCCCAATCCAAACCGCATTAAGGAGGAAACGCCCAGCGAGCAGAAGCTCAAGGACAACGCGCTCAATTACATGGGCAAGGGAATCGCGTATGCCGCTCCGATCCTCGCGCTCGGCAACGTGGTCTGGGGAACCGACGCGGGAAATGTCTACGGGGTTACACCCGACGAGTTGCTGGCCGTCTACCGTTTCAAGGCCAAGAACTCGGTGATGGCGGGTCTCGCGCATCGGGATTCGTACATCTATGCCGCTTCGAGGGACGGCTACATCTACGCCCTGAACCGAAGAGGGGCGCCGCGGTGGCAGTTCTCCATCGGCAATCCCATTGTGGAGACGCCCATGGCGACCAGCGATGGCGTGTACGTCATTCCCGAAACCGGAGGCATTTACAAGTTGGCGCTGCAAACCGGCGAAGAGTTGTGGTCCTCCCCCAGCGTCTTCAAGTTTATCGCCGCCAGCCCGACGCGGCTCTACACTGCCGACTCGGCCGGCCGGATGCTCATTTTGGATTCGCAGACCGGCACGCGCCTGGGAATGATGTCGACGGAGAATCTGCCGATCCAGGTGTTCAATCGTGACAACGACCGGATCTACCTCGCTACCCCCACGGGCCTCGTGCAGTGTCTGCACGAGGTGGCGCTTAAGGAGCCGGCGTCGTGGCACGTCGAAGCCAGTTTGAGCGAGGACGAGGAAGGCAAGGGAAAGAAGCCGGATAAATCGAAACCGGCCAAGCCCGCAGCCGACGATGGAACCGATCCGTTCGGCACCCAAGGCGATGACGGCGATGAGGAGAAGATGGAAGACGACAATTAGGAGAAACGGCCGGGTTTCGTCCGGAGGCCGCTTGATCTTCCGCGTTTCAGACAAAAAGGAATTCGTCAGCAAGCAATGGAGTCGCCTCGAATCGAACGAGCGCTCGTCAGCGTCAGCGAGAAGCTCGGCCTGGCTGAGTTTGCCCGCGGCCTGATCGCGGCCGGGGTCGAGCTTTACAGCACCGGCGGCACGCGCCGCTTTCTGGAGGACCAGGGCCTGCCGGTGAGCGACGTCTCGGCTTACACCGGCTTTCCGGAGATGCTCGACGGGCGGGTGAAAACCCTCCACCCCAAAGTCCACGGCGGCATTCTCTGCCGCCGCGACCGGGCCGACGACATGCAGGCAATCGGCGACCACGGCATCAAGACCTTTGACCTGGTGGTGGTGAATCTTTATCCGTTTGCCGCGACGATCGCCAGGCCGGACGTGAGCGACGAAGAGGCGATCGAGCAGATCGACATTGGCGGTCCGTCGCTGGTGCGGGCCGCGGCCAAGAACCACGCTTTTGTGACGGTGGTCACCAGCCCCGATCAGTACGCGTCGGTGCTGGAACAAGTAACCCGTCAAGGCACGACCTCCCTCGAACTTCGCCGACGCCTGGCGGGGGAGGCTTTTGAGCATACGGCCCGTTACGATCGGGCGATCGCCGACTATTTCGCGCGCGGCGCGGCCGGCGGGGACGTTTTCCCCGCAAATTGGCATCTTCACCTGACGCGCAAAGAAGTGTTGCGCTACGGCGAGAACCCGCACCAGCGCGGGGCCTTGTATGGCGGGCAGGACGCGGCCGGCGCCAACCTGGTTTCCGCCCGGCAACTCCACGGCAAGGATCTGTCGTACAACAACCTGCTTGACCTGGATAGTGGCCTGGCGATCGTGCGGTCGTTCGAGAGACCTGCGGCGGTGGTCATCAAGCACAACAACCCCTGCGGCGCGTCGATGGCCGACGAGTTGGCTGCGGCCACACGTCGGGCGCTGGACGGCGATCCGGTCAGCGCTTTTGGGTCGGTGCTCGGCTTCAACCGTCCGCTCGACGCCGCTTCGGCCGAGGTGCTGGCGGAGCCGGGCCGATTTGTAGAAGCCGTCGTGGCTCCCGGTTTTGCCCCCGACGCCGTGGAAATCCTTACCACGCGGCCCAAGTGGAAAGCCAATGTGCGGTTGATGGACGTCGGCCCGCTTGAGGCCGTTCGGCCGCGCTGGGACTTCCGCCCCTTGGCTGGCGGAATGCTCGTGCAGGAAGCCGACATCCTGGCCGATGCGGAAGACCAGTGGAAAACGGTGACGCGCCGCGAGCCGAGCGAGGAACAGCGGAGGGAGTTGCGATTCGCCTGGGCGCTGGTGCGTCACGTTAAGTCGAACGCCATCGTGGTCACCAAGAACGAGACGGCGCTGGGGGTCGGTGCCGGGCAAATGAGCCGTGTCGATTCCGTGAAAATCGCGCTGGAGAAGGCCGGTGATCGTGGGCGCGGCGCCGTGCTCGGCTCGGACGCCTTCTTTCCCTTTGCCGATTCGATTGTGGCGGCCGCGGCGGCGGGCATTACGGCGGTGATCCAGCCGGGTGGCTCGCGGAACGACGATGAAGTGATCGCGGCCTGCGACGAACACGGCCTGGCTATGATCTTCACCGGACGACGGCACTTCAAACACTGACGGTGCTTGTCACCGGACAATGCTGCAGTTGGGAAGCGCGTGGTGCAGTTCCGCGACTCCCGCATCGGTCAACTGCGTGTAGCGAACATTCAGCTCACGTAGCTCCGACAGTGGCTTGACCCAAGCGAGGTCGACGTCGCCGATCGGAAGGCCTTCGAGGCTCAAGCGCCTGAGCCCCCGTAGCTGGGCCAACAACGCCAGCGCTTTTCGGGCACGTTCCGGATCGAGCATGAGCTGGCGAGAATGCTGAAAGCCGATGTATTCGACGGGTTCTCGGTACGCCGCGCCCAAGAGACGCTCCTCCCAGTCCGATTCGCGGCGACCATTAAATCCCGGCTTGGGGTCCTTATGAAGGACGGCCACGTGCAGCTTCCGAAGCTCCGTCACGGCCAGGCCTTGCTGGCGGGCCTGATCGACCTGCCAGGCGAACGCGACGCTGAGCAAGGCCACCCCGACGAGCAGCGTGCGAAGCGAGAACTGCCCCCAACGACGCATTGGCCTCATCGCTGCCACGACCAGTTTTCCTCGCGCGTATCCAGGTTGATTACTTTGATCCGGTCATCCCAGCCGCCGAACGCCAGCCGTTTTCCATCCGGCGAAATCGCGACGCCGAAAACCAGTTCATTGCCCCCGTCGAGCGTCTCCGCAAGCTTGGGGTTTGCGAAATCGGCCACGTCCCAAATGCGCACCGAGCGATCCATGCCGCAACTGACCAACCGCTTTCCGTCAGGCGAGAAACACAAATCGGTGACGCTGCCCCGGGCGTGTCCCACGAGGCGGTGAATTTCCTCGCCCGTCCCAACATCGAAGACCCGAATCACCGAATCGCCGCAACCGGTCAGGACGTGTTTGTTATCGACGCTAAAGACGGCGCCGTTCAGGTCGGCCGGGTGCTGCAAATCGTGCAACACCTCGAAATTCTCCATGTCGAGCACGTGCGCGATTCGGTCTTGGCCGCAAGTACACAAAGTCTTGCCGTCGGGTGAAATCGCCATACCCCAGATTCCGTTCGCATGCAGCTTCTTCCACGCGTGCAACTCCTTTTTCGACGGCAGCTCAAACACATGCACTGAGCCATCCCCCACCGCCGCAACGAGCCGCTGCTCGTCAGGCGAGAATTGCAACACCTCGACGTTGCCCGGCAGTTTTATCTCGGCCGTTCGCTTGCCGCCTTCAGCGTCGTAGAAGTAAAGCATCCCGCCGTAATCGCCCGACACGAAGAACTTCCCTTGCGGAGCCCAGGCGACAGTCCTCACTCCGCGTTCGGTCGGAATCACAAATTTCGGCTGGCCCGTCTCTGCTTCCCAGACGCGTACCTCCCCTCCCTCGTTCGCGTTCCAATGTCCGTGTGCCGTGATGAGCCATCTCCCGTCGGGAGAGTACCGCGGAAACCAGACGAGCCGCACAACTTTACCGTCTTGTCTTGCACCCGTCCCATCCTGGGCATACAGCACCGCTTGGGCCAGAAAGGCAGCGGCGATAACGAGCGCACCGGGGAACGGCTTGATTCGGTTCATGAGGGGACTCCCAATCATTATGGTGCAAAACCCCAAAATACAGACATGGCGTCTTGATTTCAAGCAGACGATCGGCAGCCCGCGAATCAGCGAAAGGCGCCATCGCCCGCGCGGCGCATTTGGCGGAACTGGCCCTGGAATTGCAAGCCTCGAGCGGATTGCCGTGAAACTTCTTGGCCTTAGCGGGCGGTTGTCCGCAACGGGTGGGCTGAATCGGGCCAAGGCGCGGCGAAACCGCACATCACCCTGACATGTCGGAGACTGCCATGAAAACATCGTTCGCGTTGGCCGCCAGCCTGTCCACGATTCTTTTGCTCGGCTGTCAAAACAGTTCCCCGCCAGCCGCTGTGCGGGACCAATCGCGGGCCGCCCAGCCGCTGGCTAGTACGTCGCAACCGGAAGTCACGGAGACTGGTGCGGGGGCCGAATCGCAAACCGAGGACGATCAACCCGACGATCCCGGCATGACGACGGCTCACGACAAGACCCTGAAACAAGAAGAGCCGTCGGGCGATGAGAGTTCGCGTGCCGGCCCCAATGAAGGCGACGCCGAACCGCCGCAGTAGACCGCCAAGATTGAATTCCCCCGGGCACGCGGGGGCGTCTTGCGAATGGATCTCGACCCGACCTATGGGAGTATCGGATCGTGCTATTGGCTGCGATCCCCTGCGCCGTCGGCCTTTGCTTCCGATGTCCTGGGAGTCTTCGTCTGTTTCGCGGAGCCGGGTTTCTGGGTGCGGCCGTTTGTCGGACAAACGCGCTTTCGCCGTTCTTCGAGCCAGGCGTGCCATTGAACGCTCTGCTGGTCGTCGAGGACCGCGTTGACCTGATCCTCCATCTGTTTGAACTGCTCGCGAATCGCCTTGAAGAAAACCTCCCTGCGCAACCGGTCGAGCGCGGCCAGGTGGTCTTTCATGATCTGGTCGACTTGCGCGGTCTGTTCCTCGCTGAGTGACAGCTTCTCTTCCAACTCAGCGACAATCTTCCGGCACCAATCGGGTACCGGACGGGGCTGCTCGCTCTCTTTGATACGGCGGTTGACCACCATCAGCGTCGATCCGCTGCCGATCACACCGCCAGAGAAGAACACGGCCACCATCATGCCGAGCAGGATGCGGCGCGGACGCCGCCCGCCGCCGGCGGCAGCATGCGGAACGTAGGTGGGGGCTTCGAGGGTGCTCATTCGAAAATTGCACTCAATGGTTTGCAGAACGCGACCAGCGGATCCTGAACCGATTCCCAGCACGGCAGAGCAAAGAAGGCGACCAGCACGGCGGCCGCTAGCGAAAAGCCGGCGAACGCCAGCAGCGGCGAGTCGGCCCAGAGCGAGGTGGCGACCCGACGACCCGGCAACGACAGCCCGGCGAGCGATTGAACCGTGCCGACCACCTTCGCCGACACGTCGATTCGCGGGGCGCGATCCGCGCGGGCCGCTTCGACAAGCCGTTCAAATCGTTCCAGGTTGCTCATGGATCTCCTACCGTCGTCTTGCCGGCTGCCTCTCGGTCTTTTGCCTCTCCCGTTCGTGCCTCTCCGTTCCAGCCTGTCAGTCGTCCAGCAGAGAGGCGTCGATTTGCCTCTCGTCTAGCAGCTTTTTCAGTTTCTTTCGAGCGCGGTGGGCCTGCACCTTGACCATCGTCTGGCTCCAGCCCGCCAGCTCGGCGGCTTCCGCCACCGAGCAGTCTTCCAGGTAAATCAATGTCAGCACTAACCGGTCGCGCGGCGGCAATTCCACCAGCAGGCTGTGTACGACACTCGCGGCCTGCTCCGCCGTGTCGGTGTTGGCAGGCTCGACGCTCCGGTGCCAGTCCTGAATCTGCACGCTCGACTGCCGCCGCAGCCGCGCTTGTTGTTTCCAATATCGGTAACCGACGCGGGTGGCGATGCGTCGCAGCCAGTGCAGGAACGGGGCTCGCCCCTTGTATGCTCGCAAGCTCACATACGCTTCGACGAACACCTCGTGGACCAACTGCTCACAGTCGGCCCGCTGCCGGCTCAGGCGCCACATCTGCGCCGTGATCTGTTCTTGATATCGGCTGACGATGCGCCCGTAAGCGTGTCCATCGCCGTTCAACGTCCCAGTAATATCCGACCAGTCGACTTCAGACACCGGCGACGCATCATCGGCTTCGTGAGACAAACTGGTCAGATCAAGGGTCCCAAGCCCGCTTGCGGCCAAAACGCTCCAACCCGCAGACGAGCCACTCGCCGCCGCGAACGGCGGACTCGCGTCATCTGCCGCCCGTGTGCGCAACCTGCCGGCCCAGGCCCTCAACAATCGGCCAAGCTCGTTCACAGGATCACTTGGCCATGGCGCGGCTAGTGCTGCCATACGGCTTTCGTCTCGGTCTAGGGTGTCCGCACGCCTTGTGCCGTTTCCCCCGCTTCCGTCCGCTGCGTCGCCCCGGTTGGGGTATCGAGCTAAATCATTGCGCTATCGACAGGTTAGTGTAGCCGTTTCGCCAGCAAGTTACAGCTAGCATCTTGTTGAGATCCCCTCTGCAAGAGGGGGTCTGCCTGGGCCCCGCTCGCGCCGCATCCTGCTCATAAGTAAAAGCCGCTCCCTGGGTGGCGAACGGTACTACCGGGAATAGTCCGCGACGACCACGGCAGGGAGCGGCGGCGGTTCAAGGTTTGCCGAAGGCGTACAGCAACCCGCCGCGAATGCGGTAGTTGCGCATGCATAGTGGTCTGCAACTAAGGACGGTTACAGGGGAGGATTTCCGACCGCTGGCGCTCCCCTACTACCGCCACGACTGCGGAAATCGTTAAAGGCGGCAGAATCGCTAAACCGAAGTCCACATAGGCGGAGGCCGCGATTCCGGTGACCGCGGTCGCCCCTTGTGATTGAGCGCCACGATCGGTCTCAATATCGGTGCCTGGCACCCGTTCGAGACGATCGCCGGCCAAGAGTTGCGGCCGTTTGAAGATTGGTCGAGTGGGGCGAACGGCCGGCGACGGCCCGGGCGGCATCGTGCCGTCGGGGCATGTCGAAAAAAACCTTACTTTACGCAGGGAGGCAACCCGGTGTCGATTCACCGTGGCAGTTTTGGATTTTGGACTCGGTCGTCCGGGTTCAATCACGCGTCTGGCGGGGTCCCAGTTTGTGGCTTGGTTCTCCTCGCCGTCCTGACCTCGACCGGTTGCACACGCACCTTCTGGCGAGGCCGAGCGGACCGCGAGGTGGCTTACCTCGTGGCCGAAAAGTCCAACAATCCTCGTTGGGCGCTGCCGGCGGGGTTCAACCTCAACATCGACCCCCGCAGCCGGTACTACGATCCCACGAATCCGGACCACCCGCCGATGCCTCCGGACGATCCCTACTCGCACGTCTACATGCATCGGGTCGACGGCAAGCGTGCGGCGCCCTGGTGGCATATCAACGGCGAGCTGCCCATGCTGCCCAATCCTGGTTGGCGGCAGCGGCTCTCGGAGTATTGCGAGATGACCCCCGAGGGAGCGGTGAAGCTCGACATCCCCGGCGCGGTCGCCTTGTCCTACGTCCACTCCCCGACGCACCGCAGTCAGCTCGAAACCCTCTACCTCTCCGCCTTGGACGTCACAGCCGAGCGATTCCGGTTTAACTTGCAGGTCTATCCGGCTGCCGGTCTGTCGTTCCTGCGTGCCGGCGCGGCCCGCAATGGTGTTGTCGTTCCAGCCAGTCCGGGACAACCGGCCGTCGTCGTTCCGCGAAGCCAGCTTACCCAGACGAACGGTGTAGCACCTGGGTCACCGGCGGTGTTTAGCAAAGAGTTCGCCACCGGTGGAACGCTGCTGGTGAATTTTGCCAATTCGTTCGTCTGGCAGCTTGCCGGTCCGCACTCTAACGCGACGAATTCGCTGATCAACATGAACCTGGTTCAGCCCCTGCTGAGCGGCGGCGGCCGGGTCATTACCCTGGAAACGCTGACTCGCACGGAACGCCAGCTCCTGGCCAACCTGAGGTACTACGAGCGCTGGCGGCAAGGCTGGTTCCTCTTTGTGGCCGTGGGGACGAACCAAATCCCGACCGGCCCGCAACGGACGGGTGGTGCCTTCGGCGGCACGGGGCTCACAGGGTTTACGGGGCAATCCATCGGTGGTCTGGGCGGCGTCGCCGCGGCGACCGGCGGCTTTAGCGGCTTGGGCGCGGCGGGCGGCGTGGGAGGACTCGGCGTTGGCGTCGGGGCGGGTGCCGTCGCGGGTGCCGCCGGCGGCGGCGCCGGGCTGGTTGGTTCAGGAGTGCTCGGCATCTTGCAGCAGCAGGTGAACATCGACAACGCGCAAAACGCCCTGAACCTCCAGGTGCGCACCTTGAAACTCCTGGAAGCCAACCTTGAAGCGGGACTGATCGACATCGCCCAGGTCGACCTGTTTCGCCAGAGCATCGAGACAAACAAGGCGACGATCCTCGGAAATCGGATCGGCTTGGAGCAGCAGAAGGACTCGTTCAAGATCAACCAGCTCGGGCTACCTCCCGATATCCCCATGATCTTCGACGACCCGATGATCAAGCCGTTCCAGCTAATTGATCCGCGGATGAACGAGCTTCAATTCTCGCTCATCGATTTCACGGAGCGGGCCGGCACGCTCGGCAGAAATCCCTCGTCGGACGAAATCGAAAACGTGGTCGTCGACATCGCGCGATTGCATGAGCAAGTCGGGGCTACCCTGCCGCTCACGCTTGAGGACCTGCGTGTTCTTGACGAAAGGACGCCCGATCGAACGCGCACCATGACAGCCGCCCAAAAATCGCAGTTTCTGGCCGAGAAGCAGCGGCTAAATGACCGGGCCGCCGAGTTCGCGACTCGGCTGATGCAGGCCGACGCGCTACTCGCCGACCTGCGTGAGAAATCCGGCAGCGCCTCGGCCGAAGAGACCGTGAACGGAGCCGTTGCTCTGGCAAGCACCCTCACGAGCCTGACGCAAGAGATTTCTCTGGTGCGAGCCCTTACCCGCCTGGAGTCGATCATCATCAACCCGGTCGAGTTGTCCACGGTTGACGCGCTGCAAATCGCCCGCGCTCATCGCCTCGACTGGATGAACGTCCGTGCCGCCGTTGTCGATCAATGGCGGCTGATCTGCTTCAACGCCAATTCGTTGCGTTCCGTCTTGAATCTGACCGTCAACGGCAACCTGGGAACCGTCGGCAACAATCCGCTCAAGTTCGAGGCCAACAACGGCGACCTGACGATGGGCGTGCAGTTCGCCCCACCCCTCACGCGCCTGCTGCAGCGCAACAACTACCGGCAGGCACTTATCAATTACCAGCAAGTTCGCCGCACGGCTATTCAATTTGAGGACAGCGTCAATCTAGCGCTGCGTCAAGACATGCGAACCTTGAAGCAGTATGAGGTGAACTTTGAGATCCAGCGTGAGGCGGTGCGTATCGCCATTCGCCGCGTGGACAATACTCGCGAGCAATTGAACCAGCCGCCGCCGCCGGTGGTGCTCGGTCAAGCGCCGACGGCGCTGGGGCCGACATCCGCCCAGAACCTTCTGTCGTCGCTGCAGGCCTTGGGCGACGCACAGAACAACATGATGAGTGTCTGGTTGCAGCACTACGACGAACGCGTGCAGCTTTACCAGGATCTCGGCATCATGCGTTTGGACGAGCGCGGAATGTGGATCGACGAGCCGATCGACCAGAGCCTCGCGCAACTGGAACAGATGTATCCGCTGCCGCCCGAGTTGCCGGTCGACTGGCTCAAAGACGCCGGGCTCACTCCGCCGGCGCTCTACCCGACGGAAGGCGTGCCGCCCTTGGGAGGCACAATCGAACAGGTTCAGGCCGAGGCGGCCACGCCTGAAACGCCCCGTCCTCAATTCGATATCCCGCGACCGCAAGAAGAAGAGCGTTCGCGTGAGATCGAAGCCCTGCCGGCGCCCGGTGAGGAGCCGCCACCGGCACCCGCGCCGGACGAAGTGATGGACGGCACCGCTAAGGAGACGACCAAAAAGGCGAAGCAAAAAGGCTGGTCTTGGCCGTTCAAGAAGTCGGGCACGGCCGAGGCTCCCAGGCGGTCCAAGACGCCGGCTGCCGTGGTCAAGTTTAAGCAATCGGAAGACTCGTAAGCGATTCTTGGGTTTTGGGTGTTAGAAGGGGGACCGACGCTGACTTTGTGTTCCAAGACCTGAGACGTTTTCTCGCATCAATTTGATCTGAATTGGCTGGTCCGTTATGCTGCGCCTAGGCGGCCTGTGAAGTGGGCCCGAACGCGACCGGCGGCAACGAGCCAAGCTTGTCTGCCGGGACGGCGAGTTCCTAGAGCAGACGATTGATGCGAACGAGCCGGTCGAAGCTGCGGCAGATGACGGACGGGCGCCCCCACCGTCCCGTCGCGTCCCCGTCCGCCTCCTTCATCGACCCCGCGGCCCTGATGCGGATCAAGAATCTGCAGCTTCGCGCCAAGGTGGTGGTCGAAGGTCTGCTGAGCGGTCTGCACCGGAGTCCCTACCACGGTTTTTCCGTCGAGTTCACCGAGTACCGCCAGTACTCCGACGGCGACGATCTCCGTTATCTCGACTGGCGGCTCTTCGCCCGCAGCGACCGCTACTACATCAAGCGGTTTGAGGACGAAACCAACCTCCGCTGCTACCTGCTCGTCGACCTGAGCCGCTCGATGGGTTTTGGCTCGCTAGGTTACACCAAGGCCGACTACGCGAAGACGGCCGCCGCAACCTTCGCCTATTTCCTCTCGACGCAACGTGACGCGGTCGGGCTGACCACCTTCGACGAGCGGATCGGAGACTACCTGCCGGCCCGCTTTCGGCCGGGCCACATGCACCGCGTCATGCTGGCCCTGGAGCGAGCGCCCGCCGGTTCGGCAACCGATCTGGCCGCACCCCTGGAGCAGGTCGCCCGCACGACCTCGAAACGCGGCCTGGTGGTGCTCTTGTCGGACCTGCTGGCACCGATCGACACGCTGGAGAGAAACCTGGGATATCTCCGCTCGCGCGGCCACGAGGTGGTGGTGATGCGAGTGCTCGATGCGGCGGAGACGGAGTTTCGCTTTGAAGAATCGGCCGTCTTTCACGACCTGGAGTCGGGCCGGCAGCTTTACGTCGACCCGCAGGCGGTTCGCGAGCACTACCTGGCGCGCTTTACCGAGCACGCCGAGGCGATCGGCCGCGCCTGCAGCCGGTTGGGGATCGATTTTTATCGGCTCACCACCGAACGGCCACTCGAACTGGCGTTGTTCGACTTTTTGAACGCGCGCTTGAGGGGCGGCCGGCAGACGACGCGCCGGCGGCGGAAACCCGCGGCCTCGGGGGGGCGCTGATGGGCCTGCTGGCGCCGCTCTACCTGGCCGGCCTGACGGCCCTGACGCTGCCGCTGGTGCTGCACCTGATTCGCCGCACGCCGCGCGGCCGGCAGACGTTCAGCTCGCTCATGTTTCTTTCTCCGTCGCCCCCGCGACTGACACGCCGCAGCCGCCTCGATCACGTGCTCTTGCTGCTTTTGCGGCTGGGGGCGCTGACCCTGCTGGCGATCGCTTTTGCCAGGCCGTTCCTGCGCGAAGCCGCCATGCTTCCGCTCGACAATCTGGGCGGCCGCAGGCTAGCCATCCTGCTCGACACCAGCGCCAGTATGCGCCGGGGCGATCTTTGGCAGCAAGCGCGCGCGAAGGTTGCCGAGGTGCTTAAGGATGTCGGCCCGAAGGACGACGTGGCGCTCTTCACGTTCGACGACCGCTGGCACGCGGTCGTCGATTTTGCACAGGACGCCAGCGAGCCAACCGCCGGCAAGCCCGAGCTGGTTCGGCAGCGACTGAGCGGTGTGGCACCTTCGTGGCGTTCAACCGACCTGGCCAAAGCCCTTGTGGCGGTTGCCGGCGAACTCCAGGCGGCAAACGACCAGCGCCGGCTCGCCTCGCAGCCGCAGATTGTGCTGGTCACCGACCTCGCCAGAGGTTCCCGCCTCGACGCGCTGGAAGCCTACCAATGGCCCGACGACGTGCCGGTCGTCGTGCATGCCCTGGCGCCAAATCGACCGACGAATGCGACAGTTCGGTTGGTCGTCGACGAGGAATCAACCGCGGCAGCCGAGCCGCGAGTGCGGGTCGCCAACGCGGCCAATTCCACGGGCGAAGAGTTTTTCGTCGGCTGGCAGCAAGGAATCGACCACGAACCGCGCAAGCCGCTATCGACCTACGTCCCGGCCGGTCAGAGCCGGGTCATACGACTCCCGTGGCCCGACGACGGAGCGACCGCCGATCGTATCGTGCTCAAGGGGGATGAAACTGAGTTCGATAACACCTATTACGTCGTGCCGCCGGTGGCAAACGAGATCAAGGTTGGTTGGATCGGCGACGAGTTGGCCGACGACACGGAGTCTCTGCGCTACTACTTCGAGCTAGCGCTGGCCGACGACCCCCTGCGCAAAATCGAAGTGTCGACCCACAGACCGGACGAGGCGTGGGCCGGCGCTGCGGCTCGGCCCGGACTGGTTGTGGTCACATCCGCCCTGTCAGCCCAAGCGGGTCATTCGCTGAGCGACTACGTGAACAAAGGGGGGACGGTTTTGGCGTTTTTGAAGGATGAGGCGGTCATCACGTCGCTCTCGACGTTTTTTGACGACGTGGCGCCCGTGCATGCGGACGTGGCAAACGGTGGGAAAGACGCAGAAAGTACCAACTCAGATCGGCACCTTTATTCACTACTGGGTGAAATTGATTTCACGCACCCGCTCTTCGCGGCTTTTGCCAATCCGCGCTACAGCGACTTCACCAAGATCCATTTCTGGCGGCATCGGGCTGTAACCGTCACGGAGCCGGCGACCACACGTATTGTGGCTCGATTCGACAACGGCGACCCGGCCATTCTCGAACGGGAGGCCGGCGTCGGTCGCGTCATCGCCTTTGCCGGCGGCTGGCAGCCCGACGAGAGCCAACTCGCTCTTTCCAGCAAGTTTGTTCCCTTGATCCACGCCTTACTCGACCTGGCTTGCGGAGGCCCGTCCGGCGCGGCAAACCTGACGGTCGGGCGACCAGTGCCGCTGCCGGCCCGGTCAACGTCACCGACCCCAACGATCGAGAAGCCGGACGGCACCCGCGTCGTCGTCGGCCCCGACGCCAGGTTCTTCGAGGACGCCGATCAGCCGGGCATCTTTCGCCTGCACGCCGGCGAAAAAGAATTTCTCTTCGCCGTTAACCTTGAGTCGAGCGAGAGCAACACGGCGCCGATGGAGCCGGAACGGCTGGAGCAACTCGGCGTTCGTTTCGCCAGCCAGCTCACTCGCGACCAGCGCGCCGAACAGCTTCGACAGCAGCGCGACACCGAGTTGGAAAGCCACCAGCAGCTTTGGCGGTGGCTGCTTGTCGGCGCACTCGGCCTGTTGCTCCTCGAAACCTGGCTGGCCGGGCGGTCGGCCGAACGCTTGCAGGCGGAGCTTCCCGCCGTCGCCTGACCTCGGAACTTAATATCCCGCTCCCAATTCGATCTCCAACCAACTCATGGAACAACGCCTTAGGCACCAGCTCGAAAAAGTGGCGACCCGGTTCCGCAGGCTTCGGTTTTGGCGCAGCCTGGCAACAGCGTGGTTGTCGGCCGCCGCCGTGGGGCTTGTCCTGCTGGCGCTCAACCGGTTTGGCGACTGGTATCTGCCCAGCCCGGTCGCCGTGGTGTGTGGGTTGGCGATCGTGGGCGCCGGGCTTTGCCTCTGGGCGGCCAATCGTCGGGCTCGCGACTACCGCTGGGTGGCCCAGCGAGTCGAAGCGGCCTACCCGGAGCTCAAGTCGTGCCTGTTTGCCGCTATGGAACAGCGGCCGACCCTTCCGGGCGGCCGTTTTGGCTTTTTGCAAGACCGCGTGATCCGCCAGGCTCTCAATCATGCTTACGGGCACCCCTGGCCGGGCGTCGTTCCGAGCCGGCGGTTCGCCGCGGCCCTGGTCGCCAATCTGGCGGGAGCGGCGCTTTTGATGTTCGTGCTGGCGGAACTCGGTTCCCGGTCGTTCGGGCGAAGCGGCGCGGCCGAGTCGGTGGCAGATGGCCGGCCCCACGCTGCGGGGCAGCTCTCGGTCACGGTCGAGCCGGGAGATACGGAAGTCGAGCGGGGCACAAGCCTGCTGGTGCTCGCCCGGTTTCAGGGGGGCGAGCCGACGGCAGCGACGCTGGTCTATCAACCGGGCCAGGGCGAACCCACGCGACAGGATATGGCCAGAAGCCTCGACGACCCGGTCTTTGGCGGCCGCATCGCCGTGGTCGACGAGCCCCTCGACTATCGCGTCGAGTTGGCCGATCACATAAGCGACACCTATCACGTGACCGTGTTTGAGTATCCGAGCCTGGTGCAGGCCGACGCGAAGCTCGTGTATCCGCAATACACGGGACTCGAGGAACGACTGGTCCAGGACGTGCGAACGGTATCGGCCGTCGAAGGGACGGAGCTGACACTACTATGCCACTTGAACAAGCCGGTCGTTTCAGCCACGTTAACCGAGGCCGACGCAGAGCCGATCACCCTGGCCGCGGTCGACGACGATCCGCTCACCTGGCAGGTGACGATCCGGTGCGAGAAATCGCGACGGTTACGGCTGAACCTGGTAGACGACCGGGGACGCACGAACAAGCACCCGATCGAGCTCTCCATCAACGTGCTGCCCAACAAGCCGCCCGACCTACGGCTTGCCTCCTACGACGTCGAAGTCTCGCCGCTGGAAGAGACCGAGGTGAAGGCGACCGCCTGGGACGACTTCGGGTTGGCCCGGTTCGGCCTGACCTACAAGCTGGCGGGGGGCGTGCCGACCGAGGTCGTCTTGGGCGAGAAACTTCCGGCAAAACGGCGGCACGAAATGGCGCACATGATCCGCTTCGAGGACCTCAAGGCCCAGCCCGACCAGCTTTTGTCATACCATTTCTGGGCCGAAGACGCCGGACCCGACGGCGCGCCGCGGCGCACCGAAAGCGATATGTACTTCGCCGAAGTGCGTCCCTTTGAGGAGATTTTCAGGCAAGGTCAGCAACCGCCGGGCGGGTCGCAGCAGCAAGAGCAGCAAGGGGCCGAGAACGCTCAAGCCGCCGAGAAGCTCTCCCAGTTGCAGAAGGAGATTATCGCCGCCACCTGGAAACTGGTTCGCCGCGAACTGCCAGCCGAGCCGTCGAATGCGTTCGGCGGCGACGTGCAGTTGATCCACGATTCGCAGGCCGAGGCCCAAGAGCAGGCGGAATCGCTCGCCGAAGAACTGAGCGACCCCCAGTCGAAAGCCTACGCGGGCGAGGTCACGCGGGCGATGCAGCAGGCGCTCGATTTATTGCGGGCGGCCCATGAAGGGCCCGCCGTCGAGCCGTTGCGTTCCGCGCTCGTCCCGGAAGAAGCCGCCTACGAGGCGCTGCTCAAGCTGCGGGCCCGCGAGCATAACGTGATCCGCAGTCAGCGCGGGGGCGGGGGCCGCGGCGGTGCGGCCGGCCGATCGCAGCAGCAACTTCAGCAATTGGAGTTGAAGAACGACGAGAACCGCTATGAGAACCAGCGTACCGCCCAGTCGGCCCAGCCACAGGAGCGGGAGACGCGGCAGGTGCTCAACCGGCTCAGCGAGTTGGCCCGCCGCCAGAGCGATTTGAACGAGCGGCTCAAGGAGCTGCAGTCCGCCCTGGAAGAAGCCAAAAGCGAAGAGAAGCGAGAGGAGATCCGCCGGCAGCTCAAGCGGTTGCGCGAGGAAGAGCAGGAGATTCTGCGCGACACGGACGAGTTGAAGGCCCGCATGGAGCAGCCCGAAAACCAGGAGCGCATGGCCGACGCACGCGAGCAGCTCGATCAGACGCGAGACCAGCTCCGCCGGACCAGCGAAGCGCTGGAACAGGAGATGGTCTCGCAGGCCGCCGCGGCGGGGACGCGGGCCGAGCGCGACTTCCAGGAGCTGCGCAACGAGTTCCGTCGCCGCACGTCGGGTCAGTTCACCGACCAGATGCGCGAAATGCGCGACGATGCCCGCAAGCTAGACGAGCAAGAGAGCGAGATCGCCCAGCGCATGTCCGAGCCGAACGGACAGGAAACAAGATCGCTACGAGAAGATACGGGTCGCGAAAAGATCCCTGGCGAACTGGCGCAGCAAAAGGAGCGCCTGGCCGAGTTGCTCAACCGCATGCGTCAGACGATCGAAGAGGCAGAAGCAACCGAGCCGTTGCTCGCCGAGCAGCTTTACGACACAGCCCGCAAGGTTGAGGAGCAGAACCTGGAGCGAGCGCTGGAGGCAGCGGAGCTCTCGGTACGGCGAGGACTGAACGACGACGCCCGAGAGCAAGAACGGATTGCCGGCAAAGGGATCGGCCAATTGCGTCAGGGAATCGAGCGGGCGGCGGAGAGCGTTCTGGGAGACGATACCGAGGCGTTGCGCCGCGCTCGCGAGGAGCTCGATCGGCTGGCCGACCAGCTCGCTGACGAGATCGCTCGCAATACGGGCGAGGGCGTAGAGGAAAACGAGCCGAACGACGGCGGGCCGCGCGGTGAAGGGTTGTCACCGCAAGACGCAGAGCCTTCTTCGAACGAACGACGAACGAGGGGAGGCAGCCAAGAGGCGGGTGAACGAGAACCGTCCTCGCGAAGCCGTGGCGATCAATCTGCACCCGACCAGCAACGTTCGGCGAATCCGTCTCGAAGTGGCAACTCTCCGCAGAGCCAGGGACGACCCGAGTCGCCGGACAACCAAGGGGGTGCGCCACAGCCGGGCCCGAATCAGGATCAGCAAGAACCGGGCGGAGCGCAGGCGGAAGAAAGGCAGCAGGAACAAAACGGTCAGCAGGGTCAGGCCGGTCAGCAGGGCCAATCTGGTGAGGGGGAGCAAGCCGGCCAGCGGGGCTCCCAGCGCGGCGGCGGATCCAACCCGCCCGACGCTGCCGGTGGTCAAAGTGCTGAACGTCGGGGCGCCGAGCGTGGGGGTTCCGAGCGCCAGGGCGACTTGAACTCCGCCGGTGCCGCCGCGGGCGGATTCGCTCCCTTTTTTGAACCGGGCAATCGGCCGTGGGCGCCGCTGGCCGGTGAAGATTTCCGCGACTGGTCCGACCGTCTGCGCGACGTGGAAGAGATGGTCGACGATCCCGAACTGCGGGCCGAGGCGGCCCGCATTCGCCAGCGCGCGGGGGGGATTCGAGCCGAGTTGAAGCGCCATTCGAAAGAGCCGAACTGGAACTTGGTCAAAATCGAGGTGTCGCGGCCGCTTTACGAGTTGCGCGACCGCGTGGCCGAAGAACTACTGCGCCGAACGTCGAAAGACGCCCTGTTGCCGCTGGACCGCGACCCGGTCCCGCCAAAATATTCCGAAAAGACGCGCCGCTACTACGAGCGGTTGGGGACCGGACGATGATCGTGGGGGAGATCGTCCTCGCCGCGCGCGACTGGGCTTGGTGGGCCGCAGGTTTGGCCGCCGCGGCGGTCATGGTCCTGGCGTGGTCTTACGCCCGCTGCGGCGCAAGGGCTTGGGTGCGCCTCTCCGCTGGTCTGCTCAAGGTGGCCGGGATTGCCGCCTTGGCGATTTGCCTCATCGAGCCGCTCTTCAGCGGCACGCGTCCGCGCCCCAAAAGCAATCTTTTTCTCCTTGTGGCCGACAACAGCCGCAGTCTGCAGATCCACGACCGCACCAGCGTGCCCACGCGCGGCGAGGAACTCAAGCAGCGGCTGTCGGCCGAAACGGCCTGGCGCACGCGCCTCGAACAGGACTTTGACTTGCGGTCCTATTCGTTCGACGCTCGCCTGGAACTGGTCAAGGAATTCGATTCGCTGAAGTTCGACGGCGATGGCTCGGCCATCGAACGCTCGCTGGCAATGCTCGCCGACCGGTTCGCCGGCCGCCCCGTTGCCGGAATCCTCCTCTTTACCGACGGCAACGCCACCGATGGCGGCGAGGAGACTGTCTGGCGCAATTTGCCGCCCGTTTACCCGGTGGTCATTGGCAGCGACACGGGACTACCCGATGTCACGGTGTCTCGCGTCTCGGTCAGCCAGACGAATTTCGAGGCCGCCCCCGTCACGATTGCCGCCGAGATCGAGTGCCAGGGACTGGCGGGAAAGTCGATTGCGGTCCGCCTTCTCGACGAGTCTGGAAAGGACGGGAAGAAAAAAGTCGTCGAGCACCGTGCGATTCCGGATATTGCGGATGGTAAACCGCTTGTCGCACGCTTCGAGCTGAAACCCGAACGGCCGGGAATCAGCTTTTACACCGTGCAAGCGGCGATCGAGGGGGAAGAGAAGCTCGCCGAGGCGCCAGAAAAATCCGCGGAGGCGACGCTGGTCAACAACCGCCGCCTGGCGCTCGTCGACCGGGGCGGTGGGCCGTACCGCGTCCTGTATGTCTCGGGGCGCCCCAACTGGGAATTCAAGTTCCTCCGGAGGGCGCTGGAAGAGGACGAGGAAGTCGATTTCGTGGGCCTCGTTCGTATCGCCAAGAAGGAGCCCAAATTCACGTTTCGCGGCCGGCCGGGTGAGCGCACGAATCCGCTCTTTCGCGGTTTTGGAAACCAGAACGACGAGGAGGCCGAACAGTATGACGAACCGGTGCTCATCCGCCTCGGCATCGAGGACAAGGAAGAGCTGAAAGGCGGCTTTCCGAAATCCGCCGAAGACTTATTTCGCTACCACGCCCTGGTCGTTGACGACGTCGAAAGCGGCTTCTTCACGCACGAACAGATGTCGCTCATACAGCGCTTCGTCAGCCAGCGAGGCGGAGGCTTTTTGATGCTCGGCGGTTACAACAGCTTCGCCAACGGCAAATATCAGCGGACGCCGGTAAGCGACCTGCTGCCCATCTACCTCGACCGCGGCGGGGCGACCGCGCCGGCCGACGGTTACCGCCTGCAGCTCACGCGCGAAGGCTGGTTGCAGCCCTGGATGCGGCTGCGCAGCACGGAAGACGAGGAGCAAAAGAGGCTAGCCGCCATGCCATCCTTTCAAACCGTCAGCCGGGTGGGGGCGATCAAGCCGGGGGCGGCGGTGCTAGCGAGCGTGCAAGCGACCGACGGAGACATCATGCCCGCGCTGGTGGCGCAGCAATTCGGACGCGGCCGCGCGGCGGCCCTGGCCATCGGCGACCTCTGGCGATGGAACCTCAGGCGGCAGGAGGATGCCGAAAGCGATCTGGAAAAGGCCTGGCGGCAGACCGTACGGTGGCTGGTGGCCGACGTGCCGCAGCGCGTCGAAGTTGAGACGCAACGCATGGGCGACGACCCAAATCTGCCGGCGCGAATCGCCGTGCGCGTGCGAGATAAGCTTTTTGAGCCGCTCGACAACGCGAGCGTGACCTTGCACGTGACCACTCCGGAGGGACGCGAGATCGAATTGACGGCCGAGCCAAGCGAGCAGGCGGCCGGCCAATACGAAACCTCGTTCGCTTCGCGCACCCCGGGCGCGTACCGGGCCACGGTGATCGCCAGGGCCGAAGACGCAAGTGAGGTCGGCCGGCGCGAATCGGGGTGGACGGTTGAGCCGGCCGCCGACGAAATGCGCCGACTCAAGCCCAATCGCGACTTGTTGGCCCGCATCGCCCAAGTGACCGGCGGCGAGGTGATCGCCGCCGACGGACTCGACCATTTCGTCGGCACCCTGCCGAACCGCAAGATCCCGGTCACTGAAGCCTGGACGTACCCTCTCTGGCACCAGTGGCCCGTCTTCCTCTTGGCGATCGTATGCCTTGTCGGCGAGTGGGGCCTGCGGCGCTGGAAGGGCTTGCCGTAACGGTCGGCCGCCCACACGAACCCGCCTTCCATCTCTGCCGAAGTTCCACGCGCTGCGAGTTCGGCTACACTACGTTCATGGGCCGACGGTTTCAGTTCAATTTGGGACGGTTGTTGGGAAGCGTGTCGCTCTTCTGCGTCGCGGTCGTTTTTTGGCGGTTGTCTTTTCCCGGCAGCGGTTACAGGCCCTCGGCCATGCCTGCCATCGACCCATTTGCGCTGACGGGATTCACACTCGTGCTGTCCGCGGCCGTCGGAATGCTGATGGGTCGGGCCGTTCGATTCGCATTCGTGGGGTATCTTGGCTTTGTGGCGGTCTCTATTTTGGCCATCATCAAACTGCTGTTGTGAGGAAGGCCCCGGAGAACCACCGGTGCCTCTCGTGTCGCCCACGCTACGTTCGGGCCAGGAGGACCGAGCCGGCCACGATAAGTGCTCCCGCGAGCAGGTGCCGCCAACCCAGGTGTTCTCCGAGAAAGAGGGCCGCCAGTGTCATGGCAACGACCACGCTCAGCTTGTCGATGGGGGCAACCCGTGAGGCGGGTCCCAGTTGCAGGGCGCGAAAATAGCACAGCCACGAAGCGCCGGTCGCAAGACCCGACAAAATCAGGAACACCCACGTTCGTCCGCTGACGGCGGCGAGCGATACCTGCCCGGTCCGCCAGGCGATCAACCACGCAAAGATCAAGATGACGACCGTACGGATCGCCGTGGCGAGATTGGAATCGATGTCCCTGACCCCCGCCTTGGCCAAGACGGCTGTCGCCCCGGCAAACACCGCGGACAACAAGGCCCAGTGGACCCAATTCATAGATGACGCTCCTGATGACGCGGGTCTTATTGTCTCGCGGCGCCAGCCACGCCGACATGAGCTTACGCTCCCGGCGGCGCGAGGAGGTCGACGTGAGGCGCATGGGGATAATCGACGGGCTGGTAGGCGATCGCCAGCTCGGGGGTTTCGAGGCGTCTTTGCTGCTGTGAACGAGAGACCATCACGCGGTCGAGAATCCCACTCGTCAGTAGCGTTCGCTCGACCGGGTAGGTCGGCCGGCCGGTGTGCACCATCCGCTCGATTGCCTTCAGCAGGTACGCAAAATGGGGATGTCGCGGAGTCGTTCGCTCGTCGAACGCGGCGGCAATCGGCTGCGGTTGCCCTTGGAGCTTTAGCCCGATCGCCGTCCCGGTCACGCAGTTCATCATGAAAACGGCGCCGGTCAGGCCGTCGGCATACTCGAACAGAAACAGTCCGGCCGTCTTGTCTTGCCGCATGTCGGGCTCACCCGATTTTGGCACAGCGGCGAACGCCGCATCCAGGGCGCTCTGCGAGACGAGGCCGTCGTCGACCGCTTTCCAGATGGCCGGCCCGTCGAGGAACTGAACCGACTTCACGCCTCGCTCCGCCCCACGTCGCCGTTCGACATAAGACTGGTAGAATTCGAGGCGCGTGAATTCCATAAGCTTCCAGGCCACTGTAGCCGATGCCAACCGCCGCTTCCACCTGGCAGCCCATCGGCAGGCCGATCTCCGACTTGCGATAGCCCACGGGAAGCGACGATCCGGCCATGAAGGGAACCTTCATCTCCCGCGCACGATCATACATCCACCTGGCGTCGGCCCAGACCGGGCCGAGGTGTTTGTCGTTGAAAACGGGAACGACGCGGCCGAATTTCTGGAACGTGGCGGTAATTTCCTCAAAAAATCGCCGGCGCGGATAGAGGTGCTGGCCGATTTCGTTGTATGGGTAGTCGCCGTGTTCGCCGATGCTCAGCACCGCCTCGACCGGAATACGGTCGCCCCCGACGGTGACCGCTCTTTCGATCGAGTCGAAGATGGGAATGCCATGTTTCCGGCAGGCCGCCCTACCAATGTCGCTGTCGGGGAATTGATCGACATAAAGCGAAACGAGCTTAAGCGCCGGGCCGGGCCCGCCGTCCTGTTTCCATCCTTCCAGGATCTTGCCGAGGATCACATCGGCATGCGAGCCGTAGTGATAGACGGTAGCCACGGCGGCGACCGGCTTAGGCTCGACCCGGGCGGCAGGTTTTGCAATGTCCTGTCCCAGCAAGCGCGGACCGACCGCGCCGGCCAACGCAGCCCCAACCCCCAAACGCAGATAATCACGGCGAGAAACATGGTGCATGAGATTCTCTTCTTGCGGGTATGGTATTTGGACTTAGTGCTACCGCACCGTGCGGGCGAAGGAACGCCGGACGACGGTCTTCCTAGGCCGTCCGGTTGCAGAAAGGACGTCTTGGGAAAAGCATCCTCGCCCTCAGATCAGTTCCCGAATCGGCTCACCCTCCGACAGCAGATGCACCGGACGGCCGAAGAAATCCACGAGCGCGGAGCGGTGGTCGATGCCGAGATGGCGGTAGATCGTGGCCAGCAGATGCTGCGGCGACATCGGCCTCTCGATCGGGTATTCGGCTTTCGAGTTGGTTGCCCCGATCACCTGGCCCATCCGTAACCCGCCGCCGGAAACAAGCGCCGTCATGGCGCTGGGCCAGTGGTCGCGGCCCAGGCAGCCGTTGATCGTGTTCAGACGCGGCGTGCGCCCGAACTCGCCGCAGGCAACGACGAGGATCTTCTGGTCCAGACCGCGATCGTAGATGTCTTCGATGAGCGCCGAAATCGCGGGATCCATGTAGTCCGCCCGCAGACGCATGCCCGTGACCATGTCCCAACCGGGCTGGGCATTGGCGTGGTCGTCCCAACTGAAATAGAGGGGCATGCCCGCTTTCGGGGCAAGCGCGTCGATCGTGATCACCGCCGAGCCCGCCTCCGCCAGCCGCCTGGCGAGCAAGCAGCTTTGCCCCCAAAGGTGCCGTCCGTAACGGTCACGCACTTCGGAGCGCTCTTGCTCCAGATCGAAGGCCCGAACGACCTCGGCGCTGAGAAGCAGGTCGAACGCTCGTCGGCGGAAGTCGTCCGCGGCATCGAGCGACCCGTTGAGGTCGAGATCGCGCCGATAGCGGTCGAATTGCTCAACGAGACCGCGGCGATCGCCGAGCCGGGCACCGTTGACTCCCGCGGCAACCGACAGGTTCTGCGGCTGATACTTCTCGACCGACGGATCGCCGGCCTCGTAGGCCTTGTGGCTCAAGCCGAGGTAGGTCGGCTGCGTCATGAACGGCTGCCGCGGGATGCCGATGTACGGCGGCAGTCCTCCGCGGCGAACCCCCAGCAGTTTGCTGGCGACCATACCGAAGTCGGGATGTTCCGACCGGGCCGTCGACGTCGGGTCGGCTTTGGCGGGCGTCTTGCCCGTCAGCACCTCGATCGAGCCGTCGTTGTGCGACGACATCTCGTGGTGCAGGGAGCGGATAAGAGAGAACTTGTCGGCCAGGCGGGCCTGCTGGGGAAACAGCTCGCAGATATCGATGCCGGGCATGTTCGTGGCGATGGGGCGAAACGGCCCGCGGTATTCGCTCGGCGCCTGCGGCTTCATATCATAAGTTTCCAACTGGCTCGGCCCGCCCCACATCCAGAACAGGATCACCGAGTTTTCGCTCGTAGCCTGGCCCGCCGCGGCCCGCGCCGCCAGCATCTCGCTCAGAGTCAGCCCGCCCAGGGCGAGCGTGCCAAATCGCAGGAATTCACGCCGAGGAAGCGGGCCGCGACAGCGATCGAAAATCATCGTGGTTCCTTGAATTCGAGCCATTTCACTCCGTCTTCGCCGCAGTCGCCGATCGGACCGGATTCTTCATCGGGAAGGGGCGCCGCGAGCAGTGGCACCTATTGTAGCGGCCGCAAACCTCAGCTCATTTGAGTTTGCGCCGTTCACTTCAGCGACGCCAGATAGGCGAGCAAGTCGGCCACCTGCTGAGCTGTAAAATCCTTGAGCAGGAGGTCGGGCATCAGCGATCTCTGCTGCGGGACGGCGGTCTCCACGTCGCCGCTGGCGACGCGGTGCTGCTTGTTCTCGCCGTCCCGGATTACGATTTCGTTCCCGTCCTTGTGCACCAGCAGTCCCGTGTAGACGTGCCCCGACGTCGTCTCGACCAGCCAGGTCGCAAACCGCGGCTCGACATTTCTCGACGGATCGAGGATGTTCTCGAGCAGTCTGGCCCGATCGTATTTGCGGCCGATCTGGCTTAGATCAGGTCCGAGGTCCGTGCCGTCGCCGGCAATGCGGTGACAGTTGCGGCATTGAATGCCCGTCGTCTTGTGAAAGAGTTGCCTTCCCCGTTCGACGTCGCCCGCGAGCTGGAGCAGCTCGGAGGCTTGCAGGGCCTCGCCAAGCCGCCTGGGGCGCTTCTCCTCTGGCACGAACGACTCGAACAAATCTCGAACGGCGGGTTCATGGTGCGCCATCGCCGTCTCCACGACGGTCTGCTGTGTCTCGTCGTGCAGGCGCCCTTGCCGAACGAGCCGAAAGAGCATGGCGGCGCGGCTGCTCTCGGCGAGCAAATCATGGATAAGCTGTTTTCGCTCCGCCGATTGTGCTTCTCCCGGCCCGCCGCTGAGTGACTCGTCGAGCGTGAGCAGGCGGTCGACGAGCGATTGGTCGCCGCTGCGCGTGGGAAGCTGCCGTATCCAGTCGTGAATCAGTTCGAGCCCGCGATCGTCGACAAGCGACGTGCCAAGGTAGGGCATGTGCCCGGGCCCAAGCTTGGCCATGCGGAAATAAAGTGCCGAGCGGTAGGGATCGCCGGGCGAGATAATTCTGGCGTCGTGAATTCCAAATGTCCCCTGCGAAGGACGAACTCCCACGGCCCTCGTCGCCTCCAGCGGCAAGTCGTAAAGCAGGTGTACGTAAGCCGAGCCACCGCCGCCGTCGCGGTGACAATGCGAGCAGTTGACGTGCAAATACGTCCGCGCCCGCTGATTGATGTCGGCCGCCGCGTCATAAGGATCGACGAACCGGGGAAGTTTTTGGGAGATGGAGATTGAGTCGGACTTGGCATCGGCTGCTGTGTTGAGGTTCGACTCCAGCCCGTCAAGCTCCAACAGTCCGATCTGCCGAAACGCTCGAATCTGGTTATCGACGGCGCCTTCGAAGTCGCGGTCGCGGTTAAGCTGCCGGAGGTTGAAGCCAAGCGCGTAGTCCGACCAGGGGTTGTGGCATCGCAAGCACTCCACGCGCGAGGCGTATCGCCACGTCTGCTGACGCTTGCCGCCCGGTGCCGAGGCATCGGTCAGGCTGAGCGACCGTGTCTTGCCGGTCTTCTCAACCAGCACCGCGTCCGTCCCCTCGTCGTTCCACTGGTAGGTGTAGCCCCGCCAGTCGCGGCCGTCGAAGTGGAGCACCTGTGTCTCGATCGCGCGCCGGCTGGCGGGCTCGCCCGCCTTCATTTCCAGCGACAGGGTTTTAACCAGCACGCTGTCGGCCGGGAACTCGATCGACCGCGAGAACATCGAGCCGGCGATGGCCTGGGGCTGGGAATAGATGCGGACCGATCCGTCCCCCGGCACGCCGACGAAACGTTCGGCCGTCGCCCCAT
The DNA here is from genome assembly GCA_035550375.1 of Pirellulales bacterium. GTDB lineage: Bacteria > Planctomycetota > Planctomycetia > Pirellulales > JAICIG01 > DASSFG01. The sequence continues at coordinate 53,884 of DASZPH010000041.1, forward strand.
CCGACCACTGCTCGGCGTTGACCGAATAGGAAACGACGCCGGGCGCCGGCCGAACCTCCGCGACCGAGTCGTTCGACCCGAAAATCCCCGTTTCGCTCAGCCTGTGTGGAAAGGGGTGCGGTTCGGCTTGCGGCGGGTTTTCCACGATCGCGTGAATCGTCCCGGCGTCGTAGTCGAGAAGGTAGATCTCGCCGTCGTTGTCTTCGCCGAAATCGACCACTCGCACCGTGGGATCGACGATTTCGCGTTTCGGGCCGGGATCGTTCCCGTCGGCATTCACGCCCCAGACGCGGCGTGTCTCCCAGTCGCCAAAAATGTACGTGCCGACGAGCTTCGGAAAACGCTTTCCCCGATACGCGTATCCGCCCGTGACCGAGGCCCCTTCGGTGTGAGGGATTTCGACCGTCGGCGGGACGATCGGCGTCGGGCCGCGGGCTCGCTCGGTGTGTACCGGCTGCCGCCCTTCGTACAGGCTCCAGCCACAGTTGTCGCCCCTGTGTACGCGATAGACCATCTCCCAGAGCTCCCAGCCGACGTCGCCGACCCACAGGTTGCCCGTTTTGCGGTCGAAGCTCATCTTCCAGGGATTGCGAAAACCGTAGGCCCAGACCTCGCCGCGGGCCCCTTCGAGCGACACAAACGGGTTGTCGGCCCCGGGATCGAGTAAGGGAGGCCGGGCTGCTCGCGATCGACGTCGACGCGCAGGATGGCCGAGAGGACGTTCGTGAGATCCTGGCCGGCCTTGAGCGGATCCGGGGGAAATGCCGGGCCACCGTCGCCGGTAGAAATGTAAAGGTAGCCCTCCGGGCCGAACTTCAGGCAGCCGCCATTATGGCCTCCCTGCAACCAGCTCAGGACCAATTTCTCGCTGGCCGGGTCGCAGGCTGGCGGATCGCCACGGCGGACGGTGAACCGCGAGACGCGCGTCCCCTGCGGATGCTGCCCGCGATTGACGTCGCGATAGCGCACCACATAGCAGACATAACAGTAGCCGTTCTCGGCGAATCGAGGATGGAACGTAAGCCCGTAAACGGCCTCGAAGGCGAGATCTTCCTTCCCCTCGTCGCTCAGCCTGGAGACGAGCTCGCCGCAGTCGAGAAACAGATCGGCCTCGGCGGCAGCGGGGTCGTTGGGGATCGAATATATCTTGCCAGCCTGTTCGGCGACGAATAGCCGGTTAGTTCCCGGCGCACCGGTGAGGACAGTCGGGTTCTTGAAATGGATGTGGGGAAAGACCCGTTCGGCACGATAGGGGAGCGGCGGATCGGGAGATCCGCGAAATCTCGAAGTCGTCCAGGGGACTCGCCTGTTGAAACCCAAAGGCCGGCTTGCGTCTGGTGGGGTTCCCTTTCCTGAATATCGGTTGGAGCCCGTCGGTTCGGCGCCGGCAGAAGGCCCACGTTGGAATAAGATCAGGAAACCGATCGAGAGAAGCAGGGCGGCCGTGAAACAAAGACGTTGGCGCATCGTGCCAACCATGATAGCAGACGCCTGTTTCAACCGCTGTGTTGCGGCGCCAAGTCATCTCTTCCTGCTGAAGCGGGGTGCACTGTGTGCTGCCCTCAGGTGAGTTGACTGGAGACGGCATCCAGTCAAAGAACCAAGACAACTAGCGCATAAAAAACCGCCGAGGCCGAAACCTCGGCGGAAACCGGCGATACCACCCCGCCTCAGCGCCCACGATAGTCGGCGGGGATCAATCCTCAAATACCAAAAACGCGCGTTGCACTTCGGCTTACGACTCCTCCCTCACGCTAAACTCCAGCTTCCACCGGTGCGGCGAAATCGTGCTCTGGCACCAGAGCTCAAACATGCCCATCTCGGTGATTTTGGACTGGAACCGCACGGGCACGTAGTCCTCAATTCCCTCCCCCTTGGGAAGCGTGGCAACCAGCGCATCGGTCTCCGTCAGCTCGGTTTCGCTCCAAGAGGGCAAAAGTGTCCCCGGCCGGTCGTCCTTGCGCACCGCCGAGCTGAAGAAGCGAAACTGCGCCGGCTCTCCCACGACGAGGCCGATTTCGCCGCTCGGCACGTCGTTCTCCGTCCCCTCTTCCATGCCGAAAGGGACGACGCATAGGGCTCGCAGGGGCCGGCCGGCACCCGGGATGGCGGGTCCCGCTGTTTCAATTCCAACATAGTACGACCGTGCCGTGCCGCCGCGAATCCGCACCGCCTTGCGCTGCTTGGCGTAGCCGTAGTACGCGGCGCCGCGAGCTACGGCGAAGTCGAGGTCCTGGTTGCCGGCCATCGGCTGCGGCGGGGGACCGGCGAACCAGCTCGCCAACACGCCAAAAAGCCGCTCACGCAGCAAGGCCGACTTGAACACGCCGCCGTTGAACAGGACGTGCGTGGGTTGCACTGCCTCGCCCGTCTGGCCTTGTGAGCGCAGAAACGCCGCCAGATGGCGCGTGATCGCTGTATCTGCCTCAAACGGTAACCCCAGCTCGCGAAATCCGCTGGCTCGCTGACGGGCCGGCTCGTCGCCGAGCTGGCACTGCGGAAAGAAACCGTCGACGAGCAGCTCGCCGACGCTCTCGCGCTCGACGTCGACCGAGACGGTTCCCTTGATCAATTTGCTGCCGCGGCCAAGTACCGCAACCGGATGTTTCTTTGGGCCGTTGGAGTCGAGGAGCGTCTCTTTGGCGTGGCGGCAGGAGTGCCATAGCGCCACCGATTGCCAGGGATCGAGCTGCACCCCCTTCTGACCGAAGGCGCCGGCCACGAAGTGCGCGAGCGCCAGATCCATGTTGTCGCCGCCGACCAGAATGTGGTTGCCGACCGCCAGGCGCTCAAGCGTCAGGTCGCCCGACTCCTGGCCGACGCCGATCAGCGTAAAGTCGGTCGTGCCGCCCCCCACGTCGCACACCAGCAATCGGTCCCCCACCGACATCCGCTTGCGCCACTGGTCTCCCTGGTCGGCCAGCCAGGCGTAGACGGCCGCCTGCGGCTCCTCCAGCAAGATCAGGTTTTCGGGCAAACCGGCCGCCATCGCCGCCTCGCGCGTCAGCTCGCGGGCCGCCGGATCGAACGACGCGGGCACCGTGAGCACCACCTGCTGCTCCGCTAGCGGCGCGCTTTTGAACGCGGCCTGCCACGCCGCCGCCAAGTGGGCCAGGTATCGCGTCGAGGCTGTCACGGGCGAGATCTTGGGAACGTCCGTCGGGGCGTTCCAGGGCAGAATTGGCTGGTGTCGGTCGACGCGGCTGTGGCAGAGCCAGCTCTTGGCCGCCGCGACGGTGCGCGTGGGAACTTCGGCCGATTGCCGCCGCGCCAGTTCCCCCAGCGCGTACTCGCGCTTCTTTTCCCAGGGGAGATCAAAGCTTTTCGCCTTCGCGTCGGCATCCGTGCCCAGATACAAGAACGAGGGGAGCAAGGGCCGCTCTTCGATCGTCGCCGGCGCGACGAGCTGGGGGACGTTCAGCACTTCGACGCGCGGCGACTCGGCGTCCAGCGCACAATAAGCGAGCGCGCTATTGGTCGTGCCAAGGTCGATACCGACGGCGTACCTTGCGCTCATGGCAGCTCCATCACCGCCGGGGCGATCACCGAGGCCGCTTCCTCGCCGCCGTTCCACTCCGGCAACACGCACTTGTTCGCCCGCCAGCCGTGATGTGCCAAAACGCCGCGAAACGGGGGCTGCTCAGGCACTCGGCCGGCCAATCGAAACTGAGCCGCGTCGAATTCGCCCGAGAGCTCGATCGTCGTTCCTTCGGGCTCTTCGCGAATCGGAGCCAGGGCGAACACCCGCTCAAAAACCGCCGCGCAATCGCGGTGGACGTCGCGCACCGCGGCGCCGATCTGCTCGTCGCTGTACGCGGCGATTGGTTCCTGGATGAAGTCGACGAGCCGCGCCTCGCGTTGCAGCATGGCTAGCAGGTTGAGGGCGTCGCTGCGGGCGGGGGGCTTTTTCTTGGCAGGCGGTTTGACTTCCGCGCTCGGCGCGGCGACGGCAGGGGGCGGTGCCTCGCCGGTCAGCAGCGGCCGCGCGCGCTCGGCCAGCGAGGCGTCGAACAGAATCCGAAAAAAGAATCGAAACGCCAGGCCGATTCGTCCCACGACCTCATTACCTCACGCAACATGACTGGCAGTGATCTCAACACCCACAAAAAAAACCGAACGGTTCGGCCCCGTCCCCAACCGTCAGGCCCGCGAGAGAAACTCGCCGGTTCGCGTATCGACCTTCACGTATTCCCCCTCGGCGAGATACTCGGGCACCTGAATCATCAGGCCCGTTTCGAGCCTGGCCGGTTTGGTGCGGCCGGTCGCCGAGTTTCCTTTCACGTAGGGGTCGCACTGGGCGATTTTGAGAGCGACGGTCTGCGGAATGTCGATGCCGATGCACTCGTCGTTATAGAACAGGGCGACCACCCCTTCCAGGTCTTCGGTGAGATACTGCGCCTCTTCCTCCAGGTCGGAGGCCGGCAGCGAGTGCTGGTTAAAATCCGTCTGGTCGAGAAAGTGAAGCTGGCTGCCGTCGGAGTACATATACTTCACCGGCCGCTTTTCGAAATCGGCTTCGTCGAGCGACTCGCCGCCGCGAAGCGTGATGTCAACCTTCTGTTTGCTGATCAGGTTCCGCGCCCGGTATTTGTAGAAGGTGGCCGCGCCCCGTGCCGACGGGCTCTGCACGCTGATCGTCTCGATGATGCACGGCGCCCCGTTGTAATTGAGGATCATTCCGCGCTTGATGTCTTTCGCGAGCATCGCGTCATTTTGCCACGCCGCTCCCTTTCCCGGAAGGCAGTGGAAACGGGTTGGTCATGAACGGATCACCGCGCGTGGCACACTCCAACCAGCAGCCGTCGGAACGCCCTCAGGAGGTCGCGCGGCCACGCCTCCGGATTTCCGACACCTGGATGGAATTATTCCGCAAACCTTTCCCCTCAAAGCGTTTATGCAAAACAGATCAGTATTGACTCAACATGGCGCGCCGCTATAATTCCCGCGCATGGCAAATTCGGTAAGCCTGGAAGGTATGGAGGAGGCTGTCGAATGCAAAAGTGCTGGGTTGTGAAGGATTTACGGACACAGCGAGCTAAGGGCTAAATTGCGTTTTGGCGTTGCAGGGAGGACTAGGTACGTCTGACGGGCTGTCGCGTTGGCAGCACCGAAGGATGTCCCGCTGAGACTAGCCTCACCATCGGCTAGGAAGAAGGGTGGTTAGCGAAGTATGAAAACTGTGTTCACGACAGGAGAGGCGGCCAAGATCTGCAAGGTCAGCCAGCAGACGATCATCCGCTGTTTCGATTCGGGACAGCTCAAGGGTTTCCGCGTGCCGGGGAGCCGGTTCCGCCGCATCCCCCGCGACCAATTGTTTCATTTCATGCGCGACAACGGCATTCCTACCGACGCGCTGGAGAGCGGCAAGCGCAAGGTGTTGCTGGTCGACGACGACCAGGAGTTGGTGGAGTTGATCACCGACGTGCTGGAGCGCGACGGTCGCTTCGAAGTGCGGACGGCCAACAACGGCTTCGACGCCGGGATGATGGTCAAGGAGTATCGCCCCGACCTGATCGTCCTGGATGTCATGCTCCCCGATATCAACGGCAAAGAGGTCTGCCAGCGAGTGCGCAGCGACAGCACCATGGACGAAGTGCGGATTATCTGCATTTCGGGCATGGTTGAGGAAGACAAGATCGACGATCTGCGAGCGTCTGGCGCCAACGACTTCCTGCATAAGCCGTTCGAAGTCGAGGCGCTCATCGACCGGATGTGCCAACTGCTCGATCTGGAAACAGCCGCCCCGGCGCGCTAAAGCCAACGAATGCTGTGGTTGCCCGAGCTGATTGAGTCAGGACTCTCCCTGCCTTTGTCGCTCGGCGCAGCTCCCGCTTTGGCGGCTGCCTTGGCGGGTGAACCTAACCAGCCGGTCATTGCGGCCCTTGGCGAGGCGCTGTGCGAACCGTCGTTGGCGGTTTGGGCCGTTCATCGCGCATGGTCGCTTGAGTGCGCGGAGATACGTTCTGTGGCTGCCGCGGCCGAATGGTTGGCGCGGCACGCGCCGACGGCGCTCGACTGGGGTAACGCCCAATCGACACAAGCCGGCGACGAACGGCTCTCCGACGAGTATCTGTATTTAACGACGACGACGGCACGTATCGCGGGGCTCGCGTACGACTACGCCCTGGGCGACTTCGCGCTGAAGGCGGATGAGGCCTATTGGCTCGGTTTGCTGCACGCGACCGACCGGTGGTGGAGGCTCGCGGCCCGACGACGGAGCGACGCCGGCGCCCCGGTGGATACCGTTCCCCAGCCGCCGCCCTGGCTGGCCGAGGCGCTGGGACATTTGCAGAATGTCTCTGTCCCACCGATGGCCGGCATCGTGGCCGTCGTAGCCCGGGCTCGCACGGTTGCCTCAGACGAGGTTCCGTCCCCAGGCTGCCATCCGCCCGAGGCAGATCGGCCGGCATCAAAAAGTGCCGCGGCCTTGGCCGCCTCTCTTCCCTCGCTTGCGGCGTTGGCGAGAGGCCGTTCACGGGCGGAATTCGACCAGATTGAAGCGGCCAAGCTGGAAGCGATGGCCGAATTTGCGGCCGGCGCCGGGCACGAGATCAACAACCCGCTCGCCGTCATCTCTGGCAGGGCCCAGTTGCTCCTCGACGGCGAGTCGAACGCGCAGCGGCGCCGCGAGCTTGCGGTGATCCACAGCCAGGCCATGCGGGTACACGAAATGATCGCCGACATGATGCTTTTCGCCCGCCCGCCCAGGCCGAAGCTCGCCCCGTGCGACCTGCGGCGCGTCGTGCTAGAGGTCGTCTCTGAGATCAGGCTCAAGGCCGCCGAGAGGAACGTCGACGTGGCGCTCGATTTGCCGAACGAGACGGACCCGGTTGAAATCGACTGCATCGAGGCCGACTCCAACCAACTCGTCGTGGCCGTGCGAGCCATCTGCGACAACGCGCTGGCGGCGGTCGATCGTGGCGGCGAAATCCGGGTCCGGCTGGAGCAGACGGTGGAGGGTTCGCCTTGCCGAACGTTTATCGCGATTGTCGTCACCGACACGGGCGCCGGCATCTCCGCCGAAGTTCGCCCTCACATCTTCGATCCCTTCTATTGCGGCCGTCAGGCCGGACGCGGATTAGGGATGGGACTGGCCAAGGCCTGGCGGATCGTCCGCGGCCACCAGGGACGGATTGAAGTCGCCAGTCGACCCGGCCTCGGCTCGACGTTTCGGATCGTCATTCCGGCCGGTTAGTACGGAAGCTGCTTGCGATCTGAGGAGGACATCGGGAATCAGGGGCTTTCCGGCTCGCTGGGCGGCCACTCGCTATATCCTGAACCGTGCCCGTTCATTTCGGGGTCGCGAGGTTCTACTCCCTCTTGCCATTCACCCCGCAGCTCGGACAAGATCCGCGACATCACGCCGTGTTTGTTCCACCGCTGGTACCAGCGATGGATAGTGCTGTCGTCACCGAATTCCTTGGGCAACTTGTTCCAGTGGCATCCGGTCCGCATGCGGTAGATGATGCCGTTGAGAATTCTGCGCCAGTCGGCCGGCTTGCGGCCCGGTCCTTTTCGCGGAGGGCAGTCTTGCACGAGGATGGGGTGGATTCGCTCCCATGCTTCGTCAGAAACTCGCCAGATCGGTGGATGAGAACTGTCGACTCGGCGATCGGTCGTCATCTCGTATCCCTCCTTTGCCCCTAGTGCCGCAAGTCGCATACCAAAACATCCCTTGGGAAAAAAGTTGATCGGCCCGCGACTAAAACCCATCCCGAGTCGTGCCAGCCAAGAACCCGCATTGGCAGCGCGCTGGTCATTTGACTTGCCGCGCGGAGGCCGAACGGCCAATGAGAACCTCTATGCCCCCTAGTTAACCCCGAAATGCGGAATCGCCAACCGGGGAAATCACGCACCGGCGCCGAGGCGGGCGTCGAGCGGGATGGAGCAGGTCAGGTGGGCTTCGGCGGGGCTTCGGTCTTAGGGTGAACCGCAAGGGTTCTGCCGACGCGCGGCCTCGGCAGAATGCGCAGAGCGCATTACGGGTCACGACAGAATATCGCGCACCACTCGGCCCTCAACGTCGGTCAGCCGGAAGTCTCGGCCCTGGAAGCGGTAGGTGAGCCGCTCGTGGTCGATCCCGAGACAGTGGAGCAGTGTGGCGTTCAGATCGTGGATGTGCACCGGATCTCGCACGATGTTGTAACCGTAATCGTCGGTTTCGCCGTAGACGATGCCTGGCTTGACGCCTCCTCCCGCCAGCCACATGGAAAAGCAGCGGCCGTGGTGGTCGCGGCCGTAGTCGGGCTGGTTGCCGCCCTGGCCGTAGACCGTCCGGCCAAACTCGCCTCCCCAGATCACGAGCGTCTCGTCAAGCAGACCTCGCTGCTTCAAGTCGGCTATCAGGGCAGCCTGCGGCTGATCCACGTCTTGGCACTGCTTGGGGATGTTCGTGGGCAGGCCGCCGTGGTTGTCCCAGCCGCGGTGATAAAGCTGCACGAAGCGGACGCCGCGCTCCACCATTCGCCGGGCGAGCAGGCAGTTGGCGGCGAACGTGCCGGGCTTGCCGGCGTCGGGGCCGTAGAGATCGAGGGTGGCGGCTGACTCCCGCGACAGGTCGGTCAGCTCCGGCACGGAAGCCTGCATGCGGAACGCCATCTCATACTGGTCGATCCTCGCATCGATTTCCGGGTCGCCGTCTTGCTGCCGCTGATAGCCATTCAGCCGCGCGAGCCCGTCGAGCATGTTGCGCCGCAGTTCACGATCGATCCCCGGCGGATCGGACAGATACAACACCGGATCGCGGCCGCTGCGGAGCTTAACCCCCTGGTGGCTCGAGGGCAGAAAGCCGCTTCCCCAGAGTCGATCGAGCAGCCCCTGGTTGGCGTCCTTGCCGGTGCCGTGCGAGATCATCACCACGAAAGCCGGCAGATCGTGGGCCTCGCTCCCCAGTCCGTAGCTCAGCCACGCGCCCAGAGCCGGCCGGCCGGGCTGCTGGGAGCCGGTTTGAATGAAGGTGATCGCCGGATCGTGATTGATCGCCTCGGTGTGCAGCGAGCGAACGATGCAGAGATCGTCCGCCTGTTTCGCCGTGTAGGGCAACAACTCGCTCAACCAGGCCCCGGACCGGCCGTGCTGCGAAAACTTGAACTTCGGAGCAATCACGGGAAAGCTCTTCTGCCCCGAGGTCATGCCCGTCAAACGCTGCCCCTGGCGGATCGAGTCGGGCAATTCGCTGCCGTGCAGTTCGGCCAACCGCGGCTTGTAGTCGAGCAGCTCTAAATGCGACGGGCCGCCCGATTGGAACAGGTAGATCACGCGTTTGGCGCGCGGCGCGAAGTGTGGTGCGAGGCGTTCCGCTTTAGCGCGCGACTCATCTGCCCAGGAAAGCGAGGCCAGCGCCGCGGCACCAAGCGCGCCGGCGGTCTGTTGAAAGAATCGTCGTCGTGCGAGCCGGGCCAAAGTGTGCGGGTCACCGTCCATTGACGTCACCTCTTCGTAATCGCTTCATCCAGGTTCAAGATTGTGCTGCAGGCTACCGTCCAGGCAGCCAGTTCCGCCTGGTCGAGGTCCGCCCTGCGCGGCGCGGCGCCGACGGCCAGCAGCCTTTCGGCGGCTGCGCGGTCGCGGCCGTAGTGAGCCAGGGCCTGCCCGTAGATCGTCAACAACGTCTCTTGCTCCTCGGCTTCGGGTGTCCGCGCGAGGACCAGCCGAAAGGCGAGCGCCAACCGGTCCCGTGCCGTGGTCGCCTCGACGAGCACCCGCTCGGCCAGCTTGCGGGCCGCCTCCACGTAGGTCGGGTCATTCAGCAGCACGAGTGCTTGCAGCGGCGTATTGGTCCTCCCCCGCCGCACGATGCAAACCTCGCGGTTCGTGGCGTCGAAACTCATCAGGGCCGGCGGCGGGCAGGTTCGTTTCCAGAATGTGTACATGCTGCGCCGGTACAGCCCGTCGCCGGGGTCGGCGACGTATTTGGCGCGCCGTTCGACGGAAACGTCCTCCCAAAGCCCCTCGGGCTGGTAGGGCTTGACGCTCGGCCCACCGAGGCGTTCCATCAGCAGCCCGCTGACGGCCAACGCGTTGTCGCGGATCGTTTCCGCCGAGAGTCGCACGCGCGGCCCACGGGCGAGCAACCGGTTCTCGGGGTCGCGCTCGGCCAGCGCGGGCGTGACGCGCGACGACTGGCGGTACGTGGCCGACGTGACAATTTGCCTCTGCATCGCTCTCGCGTCCCAGCCGCTCGAGATTAACTCGGTCGCCAGAAAGTCGAGCAGGTCGGGGTCGCTGGGCGCTTCGCCGGTCGCTCCAAAGTCCTCGGCGGTTTTGACCAGCCCGGTGCCAAAATACGTCTGCCACCAGCGATTGACGGCAACACGGGCCGTGAGCGGGTTGGCCGGGTCGACGAGCCAGCGAGCGAGACCCAACCGGTTGCGGGGGACCCCCGCGGGCAAGGGCGAGAGTGCCGCGGGGGCATCCGGCTCGACCTTCTCGCCCGGCCGGTCATAGGCCCCGCGCACCAGGACGAACGTCTCCCGGCGGGCCGGGGCTTCTTGCATCACCATGACGGCGGGAAGCGACTCCTCGACCGTCTTGCGCTGGCGATCGACGTCGGCTACTTCGCCTTTCAACCGGGGGTACTCTTGATCGAGCCGCTCCAGATACAGGCGCGCCAGCTTCGCTTGTTGCTCGGCCGTCCGCTCCGCCGGTGGAACCGCGAGCAGGTTGTTCGCCAGCGTCACGGACTGTCCGGCGGCAAGCTGTTCTGCCTGTTCCGCCGTGAGGGCCTGGTCGAAGAACTTCACTTCGTCCAGCTTTCCGGAAAAGGAGAGCGAGGTTTGCCGCCGCCCCAAGCGCAGCGGTTGGTCGGTGGACACCGTGTCGGTCAGCGAGTCGGCCTCCGCGTAGAAGGGCTGGGGTTTTCCATCCACGAATAGATGCACGCCGGCGGCCTTGCGCGAGCCGTCATACGTGATCAGCAGATGATGCCATGCGTCCGGCGAAAACGGCTCTAAGGCGACGATCTTGATGGCGTTGTCGGGCCAGTGGTGGATGATGTGACAGGCCGGCCTGTTTCCGCGATCGAGCAGCAGGTCGTAGCCGCGATAGGCGTTTGCCTCGTCCATCTTCGAAAGCACGGCCACCGTGTCGCCGGAAAGGGAATAGACCCAAACGCCGATCGAGAACCCCTTCGCGCCGTTAAAGTCGCCGCGACTTCCCAGATCGACATGCGTCTGGCCGTCGAACTCGAGCGCACCGGCCTGCTTGCCTGTCGTCCATCGACCGTGGCCCTTCACGACGCCGGGCTGCGACGGATGGCTGGCGTCATCGACCGCGTCGCCAGCGGATTCGTCCAGGGCGCAAGAGAGCGCCAAATCGCCGGAGGAGATCTTCCGCATTTCGTCGGGCGTCGCGGTTTGCTCCCACCGGGCGAACAACTGCGGGCCCTCCGCCTCGCGCAGAGCAAGTTGCTCGGTCAGTTGCTTTTGTCGATCGGTGAGGACGGCCAGTTGCCTCTGCTGCTCGGCTGAGGGGACTCGCAGATAGGGTTCGGCCGCGAAGAAGTTTCCGTACGGGGCCTGCTTCTCGTCGAGGTCGTTGAAGAAGGCGAAAAAGCGGTAGTAGTCCTGCGTGCTGAACGGGTCGTACTTATGATCGTGACAGCGGGCGCACTGCAACGAGAGGCCGAGGAAAACCGTGGCCGTAGTATGGACGCGATCAGCCACATACTCGACGCGGTATTCCTCGGCGATGATGCCCCCTTCCGTATTGTGCCCCTGATTACGATGAAATCCGGTGGCGACCTTCTGGGCCAGCGTCGGGTCGGGCAGCAAGTCGCCGGCGAGTTGCTCCACGATGAACTCGTCGTAGGGCTGGTTGCGGCGGAAGGCATCGATCACCCAGTCTCGCCAGGGCCACATCGAGCGATCTTCGTCGTTGTTGTAGCCGTTGGTGTCGGCATATCGCGCCGCATCGAGCCAGGCCATCGCCATCCGCTCGGCACACCGCGGTGAGGCGAGGAGCCGATCGACGACCCTCGCGTATGCCTCGGACGACGTGTCGGCGATAAAAGCGTCCAGTTCTTCCAACGTCGGCGGCAGTCCGGTGAGATCGAGCGTCACACGGCGCAACAGGGCCGCGCGGTCCGCTTCCGGCGAAGGGGCCAGGTCTTCCTGTTCCAGACGGCACAACACAAATCGATCGATCTCGTTCTCGGGCCAGGCGGCATTCTGCACGGCGGGCACGGCCGGCCGTCGGAGCGGGGCAAACGCCCAATGCTGGCGGAATTCGGCCCCCTGGGCGATCCAGGCGCGCAGCGACTGCTTCTGCTGGACGGAGAGCGGCTTCTTGGCGTCGGGCGGCGGCATTTGCTGCGACTCGTCGAGCGATTCGATCCGGGCGATCAATTCGCTGGCCGAGGGGTCGCCAGGGACGACGGCCCCGGCGGCAACCGCCGCCTCGCGCTGGTCGAGCCGCAGTTCGGCCTTTCGGCTCTTCTCATCCGGCCCGTGGCAGCTCCAACAGTGCTGGGCCAGGATCGGCCGAATCTCGCGAGCAAAATCGACGCGCGGCGCCGCTGCGACATCGGCCTCAGCCGCGGAACGTCTTTCCGCGGCAAACGCCAGAGCCGCACCGAGGCAGATCACGTGGATGGGGGGCGGACGAAAAAACATGGTTGTTTCGGACACTTTCTTGCGCCTCTCGATCGGGTGTTCTGCGACGGAGGGCTTGTGGATCGTCACGAACGGCAGGAGTTCCGCACTTAGTCGCTGCCGGACACTTAGCGGGAGCAGAAATTTAGGGTACCCGCCAGTCGTCCCGGCCGTCAAACGCCAAGCCCCCGCACCTCCTTGCGGCGCTGGCTAACGTCTTAGACAATCGTCGGTCTTGCGGCTCTCCCGCCGTACGGGCTTCTGCATCACTTACCCGAACTGCCAATTATGCCACGTGTAAAATCGCTCCCGCGCCGCAGCCAGGTTAAACCGGCCGATACCTGGGATCTTTCCAGCCTGTTTGCCAACGATGAAGAGTGGGAAGCGGCCTTCACGAAGTGGGAGAAGGATATTGCCCGCTATGCCCGGCATCGGGGTAAACTGGGCGAATCGCCCAAGGCGCTCGCCGCGTGCCTCAAGTTCGACATCGACTTCGATCGGGCGGGCGAACGGATTCAGACTTACGCTTTCCTCAAGAGCGCCGAAGACACCGCCAACAGCGCCTATCAGCGGATGCTCGGACGTTGCCGAAGCGCCGGTAGCCGCGCGGCGCAAGAGGCCAGCTTCGTTCGTCCTGAGATCCTTGCCATTCCTCAGGCGAAGATAAAGAAATTCCTCGCCTCCAAAGAACTTGCCCCCTACCGACTATTGCTCGATCGCTTGTTGCGCGAGCGGCCGCACACGCTCAGCGACCGGGAAGAAAAGCTTCTTGCCATGCAAAGCGAGATGTCCGCGGCGGCGGGACTCATCTTTCGGCAGCTCAACAACGCCGACCTCAAGTTCGGATTCGTCGAGAACGAACGGGGTGAAAAGGTCGAGTTGAGCCACGCCTCGTTCTCGACATTGCTGCACTCACCGAACCGGCCGGTGCGTGAGCGCGCTTTCACGCAGTACTACCAGCAATTCGCCGCTCACGAAAACACACTGGCCGCCACGCTGCAGGGATCGATCCAGCGCGACGTATTCTATGCCCAGGCGCGCAACTTTGCTGGCTCGCTGGCAGCCGCCTTGTTCCCCGACAACGTGCCGACCGCCGTTTACACCAACCTGATCGACTCCGTGCGCCGCCACTTGCCGGCCCTGCATCGTTATTACGAGCTGCGGCGCAAGAAAATGAAGCTCCGCGAAATCCACCACTACGACACCTATGTGCCGATTCTCAGCGAACTCGAGACGCGGCACACCTGGAACGAGGCTTGCGAGGCGGTGATCGACGCCTTGCGCCCTTTGGGCGACGAATACGGCCGTGTCCTGAAAGCCGGGCTCGTCGGCCGCTGGTGCGACCGTTATGAGAATCAAGGGAAGCAGAGCGGCGCCTTCAGCTCCGGCAGTTACGACGGCGATCCTTATATTTTGATGAATTACCAGCCCGACGTGCTCGACCACGTCTTCACGCTGGCCCACGAGGCGGGTCACTCCATGCACTCGCACTACTCCGCCCGGCATCAGCCGTATCACTATTACAACTACACGATCTTTGTGGCCGAGGTGGCCAGCACCTTCAACGAGCAGCTTTTGAGCAAACACCTGATGTCGCAGGCCAAGGATGACCGTGAGCGGGCCTTTTTGGTTAACCGCGAAATCGACGCCATCCGAGGCACGATCTTTCGGCAGACGATGTTCGCCGAATTCGAGAAGATGACGCACGAACTGGTCGAACAGCACGAGCCGCTGACGGTCGACCGTTTCAAGCAGGTCTATCGCCAGCTTTTGGACGCCTATTTCGGGCCGCGCTTTGCCCTCGACGACCAGCTATCGCTGGAGTGCTTTCGCATTCCCCATTTCTACCGGGCTTTCTACGTCTACAAATACGCCACCGGCATGTCGGCGGCCATTGCCCTGGCCGAGCGAGTCGTGCAGGGGGGCCAGCGGGAGTTGCAAGATTACCTGCGGTTCTTGCAAGGCGGCTGCTCCAAAGACCCGCTCGATTTGCTGCGCGAGGCCGGTGTCGATATGGAACAGCCGGGGCCGGTCGACACGGCCCTGACGCACTTCGGCAGCCTGGTCGACGAGTTGGAAGAGCTGCTTTAGGTCGTGGCTCGGATGCTCCACGTGGACCGGCCTTCCCAGGTCGCTTCCTTGCTCACCGAGCGGAACAGGACCTAGATTGCTTACGCAGAAACAGGAGGTTCCTGTGGGGGCGCTCCGGGCGGCGCCCCAACCCGCCACATCGACAGCCGCTTTTCCTCGGGGATTTCGCCCCAACCACCAACGTCGGATTGAAAAAACTCTGCCTTGTGGCCGTTGTCGATCAGCCATTGGGCGAACAGTTTTCCGCGCCGAGTCAGCCTTACTTCGTTTCTCAGATCGCTTGAAGTATGCCGGCGTCGGGCAGTTTGCTACATAGACGATCCATAGAGAACTGCCCCTGCCCAGCGGACCCGTTCTTCATGTGGTACTCGAACTTGATGCCGCTAGCGAAGAAGCTGTCACGCGTTATCGCGGAATCCGTTTCATACATCAGAATAAAAAACTGCTGCGGTGCGCCGTCTAGCAGGTCGTGAACGATTTGAAAATGGGTGTTCTCACTGAGCGTTGTTACGATCTTAGCGGAGCGCTTGCCCAGTTTCTGAATGGCACCTTTGAGTAACGTAGTCGCTGCGCCAAGTGACGATTGCAGGTTTCCATCCGCGTGAATTTGATACGTCGCGGGCGTCACACCCGCAAGATCGGACGGCAGCTTTAGCTCGACATCGCGGTCGCAAACGATGAAGGTTCTATCTTGCCCCAGGGCACCGATGCCCATACCCAACTCAAGGAGCACATTGTCACGGGGGGAATGCTTGGTCTCCCCCCTGGAGATAGTCACGTCGTCGGCAGTTAAGACGAGTACCGCAAAATCAAAGTCATCAAGACGCGCGGCGAGCGACTGGAGGGTCGCCCCTGTTCCGAGGCCGAAAATGCCCTGAGACCAGACGGTCACCTCGCACGCGCGATCAAGGTTGAGTTGAATAGCCTCAGCGATTCCTAGGCCCTCGGAGGAAGAGCCGATGAACATCGACGGGCGGGGTTTTGTTGTTTTCTCCATTCGTGCAAGCTCCGTTCGAGGGAAAACTATCACGATTTCGCGCATTCTCCGCAGCACTGGTCGGATGTCAACGGTGGAGCGTATAATGCACGGGCGATTTTTCCCCGAGAGCGACTTTCAAAAACGGAGGTTTGAGTCAATGAATCGCTTCTGTGTCCCAACACTCGCCGGTGCCATCGTGATCGAGCAAGCATTCGGGCACCCGCACCCGCATACCCACGCCGAAGATACAGTACCGGCGCGACGGGAAGTCATAGACTGCTGCATCTCTGCGTCAACGGCATCACACGTTACGCAGGTCATGCAAGTCGGCTGGTCAATGCACGGCCGTACCGAATAGAAGAGCCCCCTCCTACCCGGCGGGTTTGATTGGGTTTCCGAACGATGCGGCCTTGAGGGTCGCCCGCTTCAATCTGGCCTTGGGCACATTCAGCACGCGCCGGACGATCCGGGCTTCGCTATCGGGGCGGTCAGCCGGTCGTAGCCGTCGCGCCATTCTTTGGCACGCTTGCAAGTCGCCCCGCTAAACGAGGTGACTGAGCGCCGGGGCTATTCACAAGCGGCAGTTGGTGATCCGCGTCTCCAGGATGGCGCTTGCTCCCAACGACTCCAGCCGCTCCATGATCGAAATCACTTCACCCCGCTTGACCATCACGCGGATGGCGCACCAGTCGGGGTCTTCCAGCGAACTGACGGTCGGCGAATTGAAGCCTGGCGTGATTTTTTCGGCCTCGGCCAGCTTGGCCCGGGGCACGTTGTACTCCAGCAGCGACCAACTGCGGGCAATCACCACCCCTTCCAGACGCCGCACCACGCGGTCGGCAAGCTCGGGGTGGGGGCAATCGCGGCCCTGGATGAGCACGGTCTGATAGCGGCCGATCTCGCCGAGGATGCGCAGATGGTTGGCAGCCAGCGTGCTCCCCGTTTCCACCAGATCGACGATCGCGTCGGCCACACCCAGCGCAATCATCACTTCGACCGAGCCGGAAAGAGTCACCAGATGGGCCGTGGCGCCATGCCGCGCAAGATAGGCCTGCGTGTTGTTGGGGAAACTCGTGGCGATGCGGCAGCCCGACAGTTCGGCCGCGCTCTGGATCGGGCTATCCTCCGGCACGCAGACGGCGAGCCGGCACTCGCCCACGCCCAGGTCGAGCCGGTCGACGACGTTGGCCCGACTTTCGGCGACCAGGTCGCTGCCGGTGATCCCCATGTCGATGGCCCCCTCGGCACAGAGGACGGGAATGTCTTCGGTGCGAAGGAACGTCACATCAATCGGTATGTCGCGGCAGCGGGCGAACAGGCTTCGCTCGGAACGGCGGAAACTGAGCCCCGCTTCTTTCAAAAGTTCGGCCGCCAGGTCTGAGAGCCGGCCTTTGCTGGGAACGCCGATGCGGAAAGTAGACATGATAAGAAGGTTTTGGGTTTTGCGTCTTGGGTCTTAGGATACGAGGCAAGTGTTGATCTGAACATCCAAGACCCAAACCTAAGTCCCAAGACCTTTTCTCGCGGCCTTTTCCTCGAGGCCCGAAATCCCGAAGCGCCGTGCCAACTCGGCCTCGACGTCGCCGATGCGGGCGTCGCGGTGGGCCAGCAGTACGAGCAGGTGATAGACCAGGTCGGCCGACTCGCGCACCAGGTGTTGCCGCCCCTCCTCGCCCGGTTCGCCCGCGGCTTCGACGACTTCCGCCGCCTCCTCGACGATCTTCGGGCTGATCGCGGTCAGCCCACCCGAGAGAAGCTGGCTGGTGTACGACTTGGCCGAAGGGTGCGCTTTGCGGCCTTCGATCGTGGCCGTCAAACGGGCCAGCACGGTCTGAGAATCGTCGGACAACTCTTCCCCCTCGGTCGATGGGCGGCAAAAATCGAATACAGACTACCATTACCCCCCGCCGACCGCCGCCCGTCAAGGGAGAAGCCCTTTCACGTGAGAAATCCGCCGACCAACCCTGTCGCCCCGCTGGCGGATTGCCCGTTCATTACGGGTCCGACCGCTAGCGGCAAAACCGCCCTGGCGTTGGAGGTGGCCGGCCGACTGAACGGCGAAATCCTCTCGCTCGATTCGATGGCCGTCTACCGCGGCCTCGACATCGGAACGGCCAAGCCCTCGCCTGAGGAGCGCCGGCAAGTTCTCCATCATCTGCTCGACCTGGTCGACCCCGACCAGGAATTCAGCCTCGCCGAATACCTGGCGGAAGCGGCGAGGGCGTGCCAGGCCGTTCGCGCGCGAGGCCGCGTGCCGTTTTTCGTCGGGGGCACGCCCCTCTATCTGAAGGCCCTGTTGCGCGGCATCTTTCAGGGACCGCCGGCCGACTGGGAGTTCCGCCGGCGCGTCGTGGCCGAGGCCGAGGAGCGGGGGAACGGCTGGTTGCACGAACGCGTGCGGCATGTCGATCCGCGGGCGGCGCAGCGCCTGCACCCGCACGACACACGTCGGCTGGTGCGCGCCCTGGAGGTGTTCGAAAAGACGGGCCGTCCGATCAGCGATTGGCAGCAGCAGTTCGATCGTGCGCGGCCGGCCGCCGAATGCCGCGTCTTCGTCCTCGACTGGCAGCGCGAAGAGCTGTATCGCCGCATCGACGCCCGCGTCGAGGTTATGTTTGGCGCCGGGCTAATCGGCGAGGTGCGCCACCTCCTTACTGCCGGCCAGAACCTGGGTCGCACGGCCCGGCAGGCGCTCGGTTATCGTGAAGTATTCGAGCACCTCTCCGGCCAGCGAAGTTTGGCTGAGACAATCGACCTGGTGAAGACACGCACGCGCCAGTTCGCCAAACGCCAGCTCACCTGGTTTCGCAGCCTGAGCGAATGCCGCTGGATCCAAATGGGAGATGGCCGGACGACGAGCGACGTTGCCGCCGAGATCCTTGAATGCCTCGGGAGCCGCGGCACTCCGTGACGGGGCGCGGAACCGTTTGTTGCCTTTCGCTCCCGCGAAAGGAACCGCTTTTACCAAGCGAAGTCAACTATTTTCCGATCAGACCTCCTCCGCAGCGGAGAGTCGGAGCCACTCAACCTCACTGACCAGCGCGTGCCGTCAGGGATTCGCAAATGCGGCGGACCTCGTCCAGATCACGCTTCATCGATTCGGCCAAAAAGCGCTCGGCCCTCCCTTCGGCAACCTCCCACTCCCGGTGGCAGTCGTGAAGATGCTCAAGCACCTCTTTCATCCAGACAAATTTTGCGTGTCGATCCATCGCTTCAGCCGCTCATTCCATTACTTGCCCGTTTTACCAGGTCGCTCGTCTTCCCTTGTGCATCCCCCGTGCCGGCGGAAACGCGGACGAGAACTCAGCCGCCAAGTGCTTGAAATGAATGGGCTTACGGCATGCGTCAGTTCTCGTCAAAAGGCGCCGCCCCCGCCCTTGATGAAGAGCCGATTGTAAGAATTTCCAAAACCTTCGGTCGTGGCAAGAAACCCCAGTCGGCCCCATCGATTCAGACTCCGCTTAAGGCAAGCCCTGCTCAAGCTTCGCCAGCAAGCCGACCGATACAGTGACGGCGTCGACGTCAAGTTTTCGACACCATCTCCTGCTACCCACTCGTCCCAAGTGCCCAGGCTTGCCGGGAATCAACTGATGCACGCTCGCTCGCTCCTGGTTGCCGGCCTGACGCTCATCCTGGCGTCGGCCGCGACGGCGGGCGGCGGTAAGCCCGTGAAACGACAGTATGTCAATTTCACGGGTTTCCATGTTTCGTTCAACGCTCCCTCGTCATCTTCCGGGCAGGATCCGCCGCGCGAGGTCGAGCTGCACGTTTCGTCGGACGAGGGGGCCACCTGGGAACTGGCCGGCAAGGCCAAACCGTCGGAACAGAAGATTCTCTTCCGTGCTCCCCGGGACGGCGAATACTGGTTCATGCCGCGCACCAAGTACGCTTCGGGACGATACCTGCCGCAAGGCCGACCGGCCGCTGAAATGAAGGTCGTGGTCGACACGGTGACGCCGGTCGTCGAGCTCGATGCGCAAAACGACGACGGAGGCGAGATCATCATCCGCTGGCACATCGCCGACAGCCACCTGAAGCGCGACAGCTTCAAACTGGAATACAAGGCGGCCACGGCCGACGGGAAATGGCAGCCGATTTCGATCGATCCGGGCGAGACGTCGTCGCCCTCAGGGGACATTCGCGGAGAAACGCCGGTTGTGCTGCCGATTCGCGAACAGTCGGTCGAGATCATCGTCAGGGCCGAAGCGGCCGACGAGGCGGGCAACCGAACCGTCAAGGAGCGGCGTTTGCCGCCAGCGCCGTCCAGCGTGGCCGGAGAGCACGATCCGGCGCAACTGGCGGATCAGGACCCTCCTGCCATGCTCCCCTCGTATCCGGAGACGGCTACGCCCGATTGGCCGGCTGAAGAGAGCGCCATATTCGGAGAAACCGGCGGGGCACGTCCCGCCAGAGACCCAGGCGATTCGGTGCGCGCCCGTTCCGCTTCGGTGGTGCGGCGCCTGCGCGACTTGCCCTACGCCGGGGCGCAGGGGGGGCCGCAGGCCGGAGAAGAGCCGGAAGAGACCATGCCTCCGCCGGGCGTTCATCCGCAACTGATCAACAAGCGGCAATTCGAGCTATTCTACGACGTCGACGCGATCGGATCGGACGGGATCGTGCAAGTCGAGCTGTGGATCACCGCCGACGGCGGCCGCACCTGGGCCAGCTACGGTCTCGACGAAGACTGCCGCAGCCCAATGGTGGTGAAGGTCGACGAGGAAGGGCTCTACGGGTTTCGCGTGGTGGTGGAAACGGCGTCCGGGCTGCGCGGCCCGTCGCCTGATCGGGGCGATTTGCCCGACATGTGGGTCGGCGTCGACTTCACGAGACCTGAGGCCGGACTGATCTCGGCCGGGCAAGGCGAAGGTGAGGAGGCGGACCGGCTCGTGATCACCTGGCAGGCAAGCGACGACCACCTGGCGTCTCGCGGCATCTCGCTGCGGTGGGCTGAATCCTCGTCTGGCCCGTGGAACACCATCGCCTCCGGCTTGGAAAACAGCGGTCGGTATGCGTGGCGACTCGATAAGCGTGTCCCACCGCGAGTCTACATTCTGTTGGAAGCGCGAGATGAAGCGGGTAACGTGGCCGCCGACCGGCTTGCCGAGCCGGTGGCGCTGGAGCGCATTCGCCCTCAAGGCCACATCCGCGAAGTTCGCCCGCTCGACGCGGCGCCGTGAAGTCATTGTGGCCGCACGCCGACCGGATGCTCCCCGTGGCGGAGCGCCGGGGCTACTTTCGCTTACGCCGTCTCCTGCTGTTTCAGGCTCAACTGTTCGATCATCAGCTCGCGCATTTTGAACTTCTGCAGCTTGCCGGTGACCGTCTGGGGGAATTCGCTCACGAGCTGGATGTAGCGAGGGATTTTGTAATGCGCCAGTTTCGCCCGGCAAAACTGGCGCAGTTCGTCCTCGCTGGTCGACGCGCCCACCTTCAATTTCACCCACGCACACAACTCTTCGACAAATTTCGGGTCGGGAACACCAAAGACGGCTACCTGCTCCACGGCCGGATGCGTAAACAGAAACTCTTCGATTTCTCGGGGATAGATGTTCTCGCCGCCGCGAATCACCATGTCCTTGATCCGACCGGTGATGCGGTAACAACCGTTCGGTTGCCGCAGCCCCAGATCGCCCGTGTGCAGCCACCCTTCGGCGTCGATTGCGGCCGCGGTTGCCGCCGGGTTCTTGTAATAGCCCAGCATCACCAGATGCCCCCGCGTGCAGATCTCGCCTTGTCGATTGTCGCCAAGGGCGGCCTGGCCGGTCGCCGGGTCGACCAGCTTCACCTCGACACCCGGCAGCGGGCGGCCGACTGTCTCCACGCGCAACTGAAGCGGATCGTCGGTGCGCGTCTGCGTGATGACCGGCGAAGCTTCGGTCTGTCCATAGGCAATCGTGATCTCACGGATGCCCATCCTGTCGACCACTTGTTTCATTACCTCGATAGGGCAGGGACTACCAGACATGATGCCCGTACGCAGGGACGACAGATTGCGGCGCCCGAACGATTCGTCCTGGAGCTGCGCGATGAACATCGTTGGCACGCCGTAGAGGGCCGTAGCCCGCTCTCGCTCGATCGCATCGAGCGTGGCCGACGGGCTGAACGACTCGGCCGGGATGATCATGGCCGCTCCGTGCACAACGGAGCACATCGTGCCCAACACGCAGCCGAAACAATGATAAAAGGGGACGGGAACGCAAACCCGGTCGTCGGCTGTGAAACGCTGGCACTCGCCGACAAAGTAGCCGTTGAGCAGGAGATTCCGGTGGCTGAGCATGGCCGCCTTGGGGAAGCCCGTCGTGCCGGAAGTGTACTGGATATTGATGGCGTCGCCTGGCGATAGGGCCGCCTGCAAAGCCGCCAAGTCGGTCGTCACCCCTGCCCCACGGCGACACATTTCATCCCAGGAGATGACTCCCTGCGGGATGTTCCCCTTGATGGCGACCACCCAGCGCAGGTTCGGGAAATCAGCCGCCTTAAGCTGGCCGGGTAGCGAGCCGCCCAGTTCCGGGCAGACCTCGGCGAGCATGGCGACGTAATCGGACGACTTGAAACGGTCGACCAGAAAAAGCGCCTTGGCGTCGCACTGGGCCAGCGCGTAACGCAGCTCGAACGCCCGATAGGCCGGATTGATCGTCACCAGCACAAGCCCCAGCCGGGCCGTCGCCAATTGCAAGATGACCCACTGCGGCACGTTGGTGGCCCACAAAGCCACGTGGTCGCCGCGTTTCAGGTCAAGGGACAGCAGTCCGCGAGCCGCCTCGTCGACTTTCTCCGCCAGCTCTCGATACGTCACCCGAAAGCCGGCCTGAGGAAAAACAAGCGCCTCGTGGCCGCCAAAGCGCTGGACCGTTTTGTCGAGAACCTGGCCGATGGTCAGCCCATCGACCCAGGCGAGCGGTTGAGTCGAGGCCATTGGAAATTCAAGGCGTGCAGACAAAGTCCTTCCGGATCAACGCCGATTGTAAGGTCGGGGCATATCGGTTGGAACATCATTAGGGCTACAAGGCCCCTTAGGCGCTGGAGGCGGGTCGACCGGCACGCCTGACCCGGTATCGCCAGCGGACGGTCTGCGAGCCGCGGGACGCCGTCCACCTCGGCACGATTGAAAGCGCGCCCGTCTTGCCCTCTTCGCCCAGGCGTGCCTCGCCTTCCAGAACGTGCAACTGAAGATCGGGCGAAAGAAAAAACGCTTGAGCGTCGTCGCTTGGAGCGACCGCTTCGCCGAACCATCGATAGCTGCTTCCCAACCAGTCGATATCACCCGACGAACGGCACGCGACGTCGAAGAGGATTGCTTGCTGTGAGGGATCGGGCTCGATGCTTGCCGACCAATGGCCGCGGCCGGCGCGACCAACAAGCAGCGCAGCGTAGACGCCGTCTTGTCGCAGATGGACTTCCTGGAAGGGCGGGCTGGGCGGCCAGGCCTGATCGTCCGTCCCCTCCACGGAGGCGAGCAGGAGTTGGCGTTCTCCGGCCGTGCTCAGGATCTCGTGTCGATAACGGTCTCCGGAGCGCAGCAGAACGACTGAAAGATCCCCCGCATGCAGAGTGAAGGACTCGCTCACGTTCGAGGTCCCCAGGCGGGTTCGATCCAAGATCACCAACTCCAGTCCAAGAGCCGTCGATCAGTCGAACCATTCATCGGCGGGATCAAACTTCGGCAGGACGAAGATCAACACGGTCATACTTCCCACGGCGCGATGCCGCACACCGGGGCGAATCACAACGGCCATTCCGGGATGCACGGCAAATCGCTCGCCGTCGAGTTCCATCTCGGCAGCAGGCTCACATTCGAGGATGTAATAAGTCTCTGTCAGTCGGCGGTGATAATGGGTCCGGGCCTCGTGCGAGATTTCCGTTCGATGGACCGTCGCCGGAAAGTCCGCCAGGTCAGCAAAGGCTCTGCGGGCCATCCCGCAAGGACAAGGCACGCCAGGTATTTCGTTGAAGTCGACGACTTCCGAACGAAGCGAGCGGCTCTGGGCACTCATCGATCCAGCTTCCGCTTATCAATCCAGCTTGCGCACGACGCCCACGACCACGCCGAGCACTCGGGCGTCGTTGACGTAAATCGGCTTCATCGACGCATTGGCCGGTTGCAGACGAATCCGTTTCCCTTCTGGATACCACCGCTTGAGCGTCGCCTCATTTTCGCTCGTAAGAGCGACGACGGTTTGCCCGCGCTGGGCCGTGTGTTGGCGCTTCACTACCACGTAATCACCATCGGCGATCTGATCTTCAACCATCGAATCGCCTCGGACCTTGAGCACGAACATCGAGTCGTCGCTGAACATGTCGCCGAAGTCGATCCGTTCTTTCTGTTCGACGGCCTCGTGCAGCACTCCGGCGGCGATCTGTCCGACGAGCGGCAGTCCTCGGTTGCTGGCGTGCTCGGTCGTGAGCATGATGGCGCGAGACATATTTGGCTCGCGAACGATCAGCCCCTTTTTCTCGAGCGCCTTGAGATGGCACATGACGCCGTTGGGAGAGCTGATCTTGAAATGTGAGCCGATCTCGCGCACCGTCGGCCCATAGCCGCGGTTGCGGATCTTCTCGCGAATAAACTCGTAAACCTCTTTCTGACGTGTCGTCAGATGGTCCATGTAAGTCACGGGACCGGTACTCCTGTTCGAGGCTGGCAGCGGTCGGCGGGCGTCAATGTGATTAAAAGCACTCGCACTAGTATAATATACCGGTGTACAGAAACAAGCACACATGTACACCTTTCTGTATGTGCTTAGACGGCCGGGCGTTAGGTCGCCGGATGTTCAGGGGAGGGAAGACGTGGAATGCTCATGCCGGCGTCGTTAAGCCGGTAGGCGGGGGCGAAGCCCGAGGGCCGAGCAACGCGACAAGAACGCCGGCCGCGCGTGAGGCTCGAAAGCGCAGAGCGCGGCGGGAGCGTCAGGCTGCCGTCGACTGCCACCCGCGGGCCCGCAGGTAGCGTTGATAGGCGTCTTCGAAGCTGCGTGCCCGAAACGAGTAGAGCGCCACGCTGGCGATTGCCGCAGCCCCGACGCTCCACTCGCCATGTTCGAGGTAGGTGCCGGCGCCCCAAACCAGTAGGAAAAAGAGCGAAATCACCACCACATCGCCGAAGTTCGGGAACCGCGGCTCACAACCCCAGTCGAGAAACCTCTCTCGCTGTCGCTGCCATTCGAGGTCGAGGCGGATCGGGCTGAACGAGTCGGCTTGTTTGTTCCCCACGGCGTGCGCTCTCCGGACCGGTGATTCGATCAATCTGTCATTACTACAAATAGGTCACGTTTTGCGGGCCGTCAAATTGTCGAGCGGTGTGGTTCGATCTCCTCCAGGCCCAACCGTTTCATTTTCTTGTAGAGCGTCGTCCGGTTGATCCCCAGGGCGTCGGCCGTGGCGTTGCGGTTCCAGTGGTTGCTCTCCAACACCTCCAGGATGATTTGTCGTTCGGGGTTGCTCAGCGCTTGCTTGAGCGTACGGCTTCCCACGGGCTCCAGGTTCACGCTGCGGGCGGCAACAAGCGCCGGCGGAAGATCGGCCAGGCTGATCGTGTCGCCTTTGCCCAGCAGCACGGCCCGCTCGACGACGTTCTGCAATTCGCGGACGTTCCCCGGCCAGCGGTATCGCTCCATGGCCACCAGGGCCTCGTCGCTGAAGCCCAGCACCTTCTTGCCCGAGTCCTCGCTCACCTGGCGGAGGAAATGCTGGGCGAGTACCGGAATGTCGCTGACCCGGTCGCGCAGGCTCGGCAACTCGATGTTGATCACGTTCACCCGGTAATACAGGTCCTGCCGAAATCGGCCTTGCGCGACGAGCTCTTCCAGCCTCTCGTTGGTCGCCAGAATGACCCGCGTGTCGATGGTGAAGGTCTTGCTGCCCCCCACCTGCTCGAACTGCAACTCTTGCAGCACGCGCAGCAGCTTGACCTGCATGCCCGGACTTGCGGTGCCGATCTCGTCGAGAAAAATCGTTCCCTCGTCGGCCTGCATGAACTTGCCGACCTTGTCGTAGCTGGCACCCGTGAACGCTCCGGCCACATGGCCGAACAGCTCGCTTTCGAGCAGCGTTTCGGACAGCGCACCGCAGGCTACCTCCACAAAGGGCCCGTCGCGGCGACTGCTGCGGCGGTGGATGGCGCGGGCGATGAGCGACTTGCCGGTGCCGCTCTCGCCCGTGATCAGGACGGTGGCCTTGGTGTCGGCGATGGTGTCGGCGATGTCGAGCACCTTCCGCATCCTCGGATCCTGGCCGATGACGCTGTCCATGCCGAAGCGCTGGTCGAGCTGCGCTTTGAGCTGCTTGTTCTCTTCGATCACCTTCCGCTGGTTGAGAGCCCTCTCGATCGACATCTGCAGCTCTTCGTCGATCAGCGGCTTGGTGAGGAGGTCGAAGGCGCCGGCCCGCAGCGCCTCGATGGCCGTTTCGACCGTGCCGTAGCCGGTCATCAAGATCACGACCGTTTGGGGGCGGTTCTGGCGGCAATGGGCCAGAACGTCGAAACCGTCGCCGTCGCCCAGCCGCACGTCGGCCAGCACGAGTTCGTAGCCCTTCTTATCGATGGCCTGGATGGCCGCCCCGTAGGTCGCCGCCGTGTCGACCTGGTAACCCTGCTCGCGCAGCCATTCGGCCATCGATTCCAGGAGATGGCGATCGTCGTCAACGAGCAACAGCGAGTGACGTTTCATTACTTCTGGACGAGTTATTCAGGTTCTGGCGGGAGCCACCCGAGCGCAGGTGATCCCCCCGATTGCGGAAGCCTTTTCGTTCCCGAAGGTTATTTAGGTCACGCGCAGAGGCGGGTCAACGGGCCGCCGATACGGCGAATAACGTATGCGTCGATTGCCCGACCGGTCGGTGCCGAGTATCCTTAGAGTGGGGTTGCGCTGAATGGGGGGCGAGAGCCAATCAAGTATGCCAAGTCGTGGGAGGTAGTTTCGCATGGCGGTTCGAGTCGTCGTGGTTGAC
This sequence comes from Pirellulales bacterium, assembly GCA_035550375.1. Taxonomy (GTDB): domain Bacteria; phylum Planctomycetota; class Planctomycetia; order Pirellulales; family JAICIG01; genus DASSFG01. The sequence goes on from DASZPH010000041.1 coordinate 80,491, forward strand.
GATCACGAGGTGGTCCGCACCGGCGTCGTCAGTCTGTTTGAAGGTAGTGACGTCAAGGTGGTCGGGCAGGCTTCCGGGGGGACGGAAGCGGTTAAAGTAGTTAAGGACAAGAAGCCGGACGTCGTCCTGCTTGACATCCGGATGGAAGAGGGGGATGGCCTGTCGGCGCTGGAAAAGCTGCGGCAGTCGGCGCCAAGTTCCCGCGTCGTCATGTTGTCGACGTACGACAACCCCACCTACGTGGCCCGCGCCAACGCGATGGGGGCGAGCGATTACCTGCTGAAGGGGTCGACTCGCGAGCAGCTTTTAGGGGCGATCCGGGCGGTGGCCGCCGGCAACGCACCCTCGAGCTTCGGAGAAATGCGCCGCGTGGCCGGCGCGATGGCGACCCGCAAGAAGGAAGAGGACGTGGTCGAAGTCCCCCTCACGCAGCGCGAGACGCAGGTCTTGCGGCATTTGGCGTTGGGACTGAGCAATAAAGAGATCGGCCGCTCCCTTTCCATCAGCGTCGAGACCGTGAAAGAACACGTGCAGCACCTGCTGCGAAAGATCGACGCCACCGACCGCACCCAGGCCGCGGTTTGGGCCGTGCGAAAAGGATTGGTTTAGGCGCCAACTCAGATTGAACCCGGGGGGTGTGGTCATGTGTTCCGACTGCGCTAGGCAGCCGGGACGGCCTCATTCTAACTCTGCGCCCAAACGGCGCTGCTACGGCTCATGAGCGTACTCGATCGGTTCCGGCTTGACGGCAAACGGGCGCTTATCACCGGCGGTTCCCGCGGCCTCGGTCGCGCCATGGCGCTGGCGTTGGCTGAAGCGGGAGCCGATTGTTTGCTCGTCGGCCGGGATGTGCCCAGTCTGGAGACAACGGCCGCCGAGATTCGCTCGCTTGGCCGCCAGGCGGCCGCCCTTCAAGCGGATGTTGGCAAGCCGGCTGAATGCGAGGCGGCCTGCCAACGGGCCCTCGAAGAACATGGCCCGATCGACATTCTAATCAACAACGTCGGCGGCCGCCGCGTGCCCACGCCGACCACCGAAATGTCGATCGAGACCTGGCACGAGCTGCTCGACCTGAACCTGACCAGCACCTTCGTGTGCACCAAGGTGCTCGGTAAGCCGATGGTCGAGCGGCGGCAAGGGCGGGTGATCAACATCGCTTCGATCTCCGGCATGGTCGCCAACCGGGGCATCGGCGGCCGCAGCTACGAAACGGCGAAGGCGGCCGTGATCCAGTTCACCCGGGCGACCGCGGTCGACTGGGCGCCCTTTGGCGTAACGGTCAACGCCATCTGTCCGGGTGGATTCATGACCGAGCCCAACGTGCGGTGGGCGCGCGAGCGGCCGGAAGTGATCGAGGCGTTTAAAAAAGAGATCCCGATGGGTGACTTCGGCCAGCCCGAAGACCTCGGCCCCCTGGCCGTCTATCTGGCGAGCGACGCCTCACGTTACATGACCGGGGCGGCGCTGGTGATCGACGGCGGCTACACGCTGATGTAGTCGCAGGCACGCTCCGTCGTGCCGTAGCTCCCTCTCCCTTTGGGAGAGGGCCGGGGCGAGGGCGGCCTGCATACCAATTGACAATCCACTTGCCCAAAGTTTAATGGCACAACGAAGCGTGCCTGCGACGATCATCGCCCGCCGCTTGCGGCCGCCTTTTTCAGCAGTTCGATGAATTCGGCCCGATAGCCATTTTCATCGGTCCCGCGGCTGGCCTGGGCGAGTTCGAGCACTGCGGGCCAGGTGAGATCAGCCTTATACTGGCTGTCTCGCAACAGCAGGCCAAAGCCCGCCACCGCGGAAGCGAAGCGAAAATCCTCGCTGGCCTGGGCGTAGCCCTTGTCGGTTTCCTTGACGACGCTTTCGATGAGCCTGCTTTTCTCGCCGTCGGGCTCCTTGTATCGGAGCTTGAGCGTGAGCAACTCGTCGCTGAACGCCTCCTCGGCCACCTCGCCGGTGCGCTGGTATTTCAGTTCGTCGACTTTCGAGGTCGATGCCCCGCCGCCGGCCGGCACAAGTTCGTAGAGGGCCGTCACGGTGTGGCCGGCGCCGATCTCGCCGGCGTCTTTCTTGTCGTCATTAAAATCCTCGGCGCGCAGCAGCCGGTTCTCGTAGCCAATTAAACGGTAGGCGGCCAGCCTGCGCGGGTTGAATTCAAGCTGCAGCTTCACGTCCTTGGCGATCGTGACCAGAGTTCCCCCGAGCTCCTCGACCAGCACCTTGCGGGCCTCGTTGAGCGTGTCGATGTAGGCGTAGTTGCCGTTGCCCCGGTCCGCCAGCTTTTCCATCGTCGAATCTTTGAGGTTGCCGGCGCCGAAACCGAGCACGCTCAAGAACACGCCGCTTTTGGCTTCCTCCTCGATCAACCGGGTGAGCGAGCCCTGGTCGGTGACGCCGACGTTGAAGTCGCCGTCGGTGCAGAGAATAACCCGGTTCGTGCCCCCCGTGATGAATTTCTCGCGGGCGACCTGGTAGGCGAGCTGAATGCCCGATCCGCCGTTCGTCGAGCCGCCCGCTTGCAGGCGGTCGAGGGCCGCCAGAATGGTTTCCTTATAGAGGCCCGAAGTCGACGGCAGCACCAGGCCCGAAGACCCCGCGTAAACGACCATCGCCACGCGATCGTTCTCGCCGAGCTTGTCGACCAGCATGTGCAGGGCGCTTTTCAAGAGCGGCAGCTTCGCCGGATCGTCCATCGAACCGGAGACGTCGATCAAGAACACCAGGTTGCTGGCGGGCCGGTTTTCCAGGTCGATCTCGCGGCCTTTCAGCGCGATCCGCAGCAGCCGATGCTTCGGCTCCCACGGGCAGCCGGCCACTTCGGCATGGACGGCAAACGGCTGGTCGTCGGCCGGCGGGGCATAGTGATAGGTGAAATAATTGATGAGTTCCTCGATGCGCACGGCGTCCTTGGGCGGCAGCGCGCCGCCGTTCAAAAATCGCCGCACGTTGGCATACGAGGCCGTGTCGACGTCGATGGAAAACGTCGAGAGCGGGTTTTGACGCACATCGAGGAACGGGTTTTCGTAGATGCGGTCGTACGATTCGGTGTTGGAGATCCCTTCAAGGGGCGCTGCTTCCGATGGAACGTTGCCCGCGCCAAGTCGCGATTCACCGCGAGCGAACTCCTCGTCCAGCGTGTTCCCAAAGCGGGAAAAGGGAAGGCCTTGACGTGTTTTTGTTTCGTAGGCGGGCCGGGCGACCGTGTGTCCCGCCCGGTTGTCTGCATATCGTCCAGCGTCGCCCCCTGGTGCCACCCCCGCGCTCGTGAACTCGAAGTACCCCTTGTTTGCCGGCGTGACCTTGGCGGATGTTGCAGGGGCATCGATGCGGGCCATCATCTCTTCGGGGGCGACTCCCTCGAGGTCCTGTTGCAGCGTCGGGAGGTCATGCGGCCGATTCACTGCCTCAGCAAGGCTCACCGTGCGGCGTGCGGCTTTTGTCGACGGTAACAGGAGCAGGGCAGTCCCGCCCGTAACGCACAACAGTACGGCTGCCGCCAGCATGTATTTGGTCGGTAATCTCAGCCGGCGAGCCGAGCGGTTCGCTGGCTCACAGGTCGGCTGATGAGTCTCGCCGGATGGAGCGAGGGAGGTTTCGGCAAGCCGAAGACGCTGCTCGGCAGCCAACGCGACCATCGGCTCAGCCGACAAGGCCACCGTCACCAGGTCGACCGATTGGCGGATTTCGGCCACCTGCTGGCGTAAGGCTTCGGAAGCCGCTAATTCGCGTTCGATGGCTTCGCGCTCGGTAGTCTCAAGCTCGCCGAGAACGTAGGCGGTCAGGCGGGCCGCAGCAACCTGCGACTCGTCCAGGCGAGCATCGGGCGATGCGCCTTGGGTCGGCTCGCCCTGCCCGCTGCCTTCATGATTATCTTTGCTGGCCATATTTGGTTTCTCGCGATGAATTCAAGTTTCTCTGGGACCGCGATGCACGATCGACGTCGCGCCGGCGATCAATCGCTCGTCTCTGCCGACCTCTCGACCGGCTTGTCGACACATTGCTCCCTCACCTTCTTCAAGGCCACGTGCAACAGGTAACCCACATTCGATACGCTCAACCCGGTCACGCCCGCGATCTCGCGGTAACTCAACCCGGATTGAAATTTCAACCGCATGACTTCCTGTTGGTTGTCGGGCAGTTGCGAAATCGCGACCCGAACCGCCTCGTGCGACTCTTGGCACTCAACGGTGCCCTGCGACAAATGGCTTGTTGCAGAGACCAGTTCTTCGGGCAGTGTGGCACGCATGCGGTGTTCCTTTCGCTGTACGTCAAGCGCCCGCCGGCGGCAAACGGTGTACAGCCACTCGGCCAGATGCCCATCCAGAGAGTGCCGATCCTGTTCGCACAGCCGCAGAAACGTGTCCTGGACTACGTCGCGGGCGCGGTGTACGTCCCCCGTGATGCGCGCGGCGTATCGCACGAGCGGCCCTTCGTAGTTGGCTACGACCGACCGCATCCACTCGCTCGTGTCGGCAACCTGCGGCTTGTCCATGGGTCTAACGCTCCGCCCAGATAGATAACGCACGAGGCCGTCGTTTATTAGGCGGCGCGGTCAGGCCGATCGCAAATGGCACTGAACAACCCCGTCCCCTCGTCCCCTTTCGCTCCGGCGAAATTTCGTGTTCTCGTGCACCGAAAGGCGACGCCGCGGCGCACTAGCATTTGCCCATTTGCACCCACAAGAACGAGCTTGCGGCATACGGCGCGATTGATACAATAAACTTGATTACATGTCGGCCGTCATCGCGGCCGGGATCCATTCAGCGCACGCGGAAAAAGGCATGGCGCAAAAGGAAGAAGCGTTAGAAGTCGAAGGGGTCGTGACCCAGGCCCTGGCGAACACCCGGTTTCGGGTAACGATCGAAGGCGGTCACACGGTCATCGCCCACGTTGCGGGTCGGATGCGCAAGAATTTCATCCGCATCGTGCCGGGCGATAAAGTGCGCGTCGAACTCTCGCCCTACGACCTCACCAAGGGGCGCATCACGTTCCGTGAACGTTGACAAGGTGCTGGCTGATCGAGCCGGGCACGCTCCTTTGTCAAGCGGTCTCTTCGGGCGATTTTCTCGTCGCCAGCATCTGGCTTTTTCCCCTGCGCGGTGGTTTCGCCAGGCGAAAGGGCGGTTGGCAACCTACGTTTACCTGACACACCAGGGCTCGTTGCCGGGTATCCACCAGTAGCGTCGACGCTAAATTTGACATAAAACACAAGGGCTGCGCCACCGACACGCCCGGGCGCATCGCACGCAAATCGCACCGGAACCGCTCCGAGCGCGTCTGCCAACCGCAAATTGCGAATTCGAGCCCAAGCCTCTGTTTGAGCTCAAACCATTTTGAACATGCCAAGGAGAACGACTGTGAAAAGAATCCTCTTGTCCTTTCTAGCCCTGGTGGCGCTCGGTGCACCAGCAGCCATCGCGGCCAAGGACGACGCCTCGGATACCAAGCCGGTTATCGTGGCGGCTTTCTCGGGTTACGGCGAGTTGAAGCGAGACATTGAGTATCTGGGAAAACTGTCGGGCAACCCGGACATGGCCAAGGGGCTCGAAGGGCTGCTCATGATCTACACTCAGAACCAAGGGCTCGCCGGGCTCGACCAGGCGCGGCCCTGGGGCGCGGCCGTGAGCATCACCGCCGACGGATCGCAGTTTCCCGCGCTTGGTTTCCTGCCGGTGACCGATTTGAAGGCCTTGCTCGACGCCACCGCCACCATCCTCGGCGAGGCCGACGACGCGGGGGACGAGGTCTACGAAATCAAGAAAGGTGTGAACGCCTTCTTCATCAAGCAAAAGGGAAAATGGGCCTATATCGCCCAGCAGAAGGGGGCGTTGGAGGGCGCGCCCGCCGATCCGCTCCAGCAGCTTCGCGGCCTCGACAAGGAGTATGATCTGGCGGTGAGCTTTTTCGTGCAGAGCATTCCGCAGGCCTTGCGCGACATGGCGGCCGACCTGATCAAGCAGGGCATGGAAGCCAAGCTTCAGCAGAGCGCCGGCGACGATGACGAACAGGCCGAACTGCAGGCCCAGATCGCTCGCCAGCAGGCTGAGGCGTTCGTCAAGAGGATCAACGAAATCGATCAGCTCACCGTTGGGCTGAACATCGACCGCAAGACGAGCCGCACCTTTGTCGACATTGCCCTCACCGCCGTGGAGGGGAGCGACACCGCGAAACAGTTCGCCTCGGAAACGACCGAACCGGAGAGCTCGCGTTTTGCCGGCGTGCTGAGGCCCGACGCCATGCTCTCGTTGCACATCAATTCGCCGGTTTCCGACGAGGACGAAGAGCAGTTCGAAGAGGTCCTCAAGACCGTGAGCAAGCAGCTCATGCAAGAAATCGACGACGAGGACGATCTCAGCGACGACCAGAAGGAGAAGTCGAAGGAGTTGGTCAGCAAGCTTCTTGAGGAGATCGATGAGACGCTGGAAAAAGAGGGGAGAATCAACGCCGGGCTGGCGGTGGTCGGCGCCCAGCGGCTGACGCTGGCGCTGGGGGCGCTGGTGGCCGACGCCGAGGAGCTGGAAGACGTGGTTAAGGAGTTCGTCTCGCTGGCGGCGGAAGACCTCGACCTTCCCAAGCCAAAATGGAACGTCGGAAAGTATAAGGGGCACCGGTTCCATGCCTTGTCGGTGCCGTTGCCTAACGACGAAGATGACGACAACGACAACGTCAAAAAGTTGAAGCAGGCTTTCGGCGATCCGTTGAAAGTCTCGCTGGCCTTCGGCGAAAAAACCTTCTACCTGGGGTTGGGCGAGGCCGGCGTCGACACCGTCAAAGAGTTGATTGACAGCTCGGCCGAAACGCCCGAAAAGCTCTCGCCGATGACGGTCTCGCTGGCCCTGGCACAGCTTCTGAAGTTTGCTTCAGCGCAGAGCGGCAATCCCCTGGCCGCCATGATGGCCCAGGGGCTCGAGGCCGGCAAGGACCGCATCAAGATCACTCTGCAGCCGCTCGACAACGGCGTGCGTTACCGCATCGAAGCCGAAGAAGGGATCAACAAGCTGCTGGGGGCCTGGATGGGCAACAGCGTGCGAGGCATTTAAAGGGGCTCGACGGCATATCGTCAGGTCCGCGTTCAATTCGGCGTCGGCCGGGCTTCCGGCCGACGCCGTTTCCTTGGAGTGGCCTGCGCTTTATGCTTTGGTGATGGTGCAGAAGGCCCTTATCACCGGGATCACGGGACAAGACGGCGCGTACCTGGCCAGGTTCCTGCTTGGCAAAGGATACGAGGTGCACGGCATGGTGCGGCGCTCGAGCAGCGAGAATTTCGAGCGCATCGCCGACCTTCGAGGACAGATCCGCCTGCATCAGGCCGACCTGCTCGACCAGCTCTCAATCGTCAACCTGCTGCGCGAAATCCGGCCGCGAGAGGTTTACAACCTGGCGGCACAGAGCTTTGTACCCACGAGCTGGCTGCAGCCGCTTCTGACCGGCGAGTTCACCGCGCTGGGCGTGGCTCGTGTGCTGGAAGCGATCCGCCTGGTCGACCCGGCTATCCGCTTCTACCAGGCCAGCAGCAGCGAAATGTTCGGCAAGGTCCAGGAAGAGCCGCAGACCGAGCGCACCTCCTTCTGGCCTCGCAGTCCCTACGGCGTCTCCAAGGTCTACGGGCACTGGATCACCGTCAATTACCGCGAAAGCTACGGCATGTTTTGCTGCTCGGGCATCCTGTTCAACCACGAATCGCCCTTGCGGGGGAAAGAGTTCGTGACGCGCAAAGTGACGGACGCCGCCGCCCGCATCAAGCTGGGCGTGCAAGACAAGCTGCGACTGGGAAACCTCGACGCCATGCGCGACTGGGGTTTTGCGGGCGACTACGTGGAAGCGATGTGGCTGATGCTGCAGCAAGAGACCCCCGACGACTACGTGGTGGCCACGGGAGAGAAGCATACGGTTCGTGAATTGGTCGAGATCGCCTTCGCGCGCGTCGATCTCGAACCGGCGAAGTACGTCGAGATCGATCCGGCACTTTTGCGGCCGGCGGAGGTCAATCATCTCTGCGGCGACGCCACCAAGGCCCGCAACCGGCTCGGCTGGCGGCCGCGGGTCGGCTTTCACGAGCTGATCGACATGATGGTCGACGCCGATCTGGAACGGGTGCGTCGGGAGATTTCGGGCCACGCCTGACCTGATCGACGTCAAATCGTTTCAAAGCCCACAGGACCGAACGGAGGCTATCGATTGCGTAAGAGCACAATGATGAGTTGCTGTGTTGGAGGCCGCGCACGACGCATTGTCCTGGCCGTCTGCTTTTTGCAGTTCGGCTGCAACCCGGCCTCGCAGGAAGCGCGCTCCCCCGCGAAAAGCACAGCGCAGGCCCAAGACGGTGCGCGTGTCGAGTCCGTCGCACCGGCTGAAGAAATCGCACCGGCAGGGGTGGCGCGTGCGGTGGCACCGCCTCGCTCTCGCCAGCACGATCGTCCGCGTCCCTCGAACGCTTCGCGCGGCCAGACGGCTGAAAACGCGGTGCACGAACCCGAGCCCAGGGAGCACAGAGTGAACGATCCGAGCAAAGCTGCTGCTGCCGACCCCGCAACTCCCTTGATTCCGCGGCAGGTGCTCTTCGGCAATCCCGACCGGGCGGCGGCCCGCATCAGTCCCGACGGCCGTCGGCTGGCCTTCCTGGCCCCCGTCGAGGGCGTCCTCAACGTGTGGGTGGCGCCAATGGACAACCCCGCCGCCGCCCGGCCCGTTACCCACGACAAGCTGCGCGGCATCCGCACCTACCATTGGGCCTACACCAACGAGCACCTCGTCTATCTGCAAGACGTCGGCGGCGACGAGAACTGGCACGTCTATCTGGTCGATCTTGCGGCTGGCGAGACGACCGACCTCACGCCGCTGGAGGAGGTGAACGCCCAGATCATCGCCATGAGTCATCGGCGGCCGGGCGAGATCATCGTCGCGCTCAACGACCGCAACCCCAACGTCCACGATCTGCACCTGATCGAGATCGAGAGCCGCCGTCGCGAGTTGATGGAGAAGAACACCGAGAATTTCACCGAATATGTTCTCGACGACGATTTTCGGGTGCGGTTTGCCTCGCGGATGCTCCCCGACGGCAGCAGCGAGTTGGTGCGAAAGGAGGGAGAGCGCTGGACGAACTTTACGACCGTTCCCCAGGAAGACACGCTTACGACGCACCCGATCGGCTTCGACAAATTGGGCGAAGTCCTCTATTTCGTCGACAGCCGCAACCGCGACACGGGCGCGCTGACGACGTGGGATTTGAAGAGCGGCAAACAGGCCGAGCTCGCCCGCAACGACCGCTCTGATGTGAGCGAGGTGCTGGTTCATCCGACCGAGAACACGATCGAGGGCGTGTCCTTCAACTATTTGAGAAAAGAATGGCAGCCGCTCGACGACTCGGTAAAAGCTGATCTCGATTACCTTCAGACAGTGGCCGACGGCGAGATCACGATTTCCAGCCAGTCGCTCGACAACCGGCGCTGGATTGTCGCCTTCCTCCTCGACGACGGACCGGTCAAGTACTACCGCTACGACCGACCCGAGCGCAAGGCCACGTTCCTTTTCAATAACCGCGACGATCTCGAGGGTCGGCCGCTGGCGAAAATGCAGCCGGCCGTGATCAAGTCGCGGGACGGGCTGGACCTGGTGAGTTACCTCACGTTGCCGCCGGGCAAAAAGGATCGCCAGCCGGTGCCGATGGTGCTCGACGTGCACGGGGGACCCTGGGCGCGCGACGCCTGGGGTTTCAACCCCATACACCAGTGGCTGGCCAACCGCGGGTACGCCGTGCTGAGCGTCAACTTTCGCGGATCGACCGGTTTCGGCAAGCGCTTTACCAACGCGGGCAACCGCGAGTGGGCCGGCAAAATGCACGACGACCTGCTCGACGCGGTCGAATGGGCCGTCGACCAGAAGATCGCCGAGCGGGACAAGATCGCCATCCTGGGCGGTAGCTACGGCGGCTACGCGACGCTGGTCGGCCTGACGTTCACGCCCGAGGTGTTTGCCTGCGGCATCGATATTGTCGGGCCCTCGAACATCTTGACGCTCTTGTCGACGATTCCGCCCTATTGGCAGCCGATGGTGCAGATGTTCAAAGACCGTGTGGGCGACTTCACGACGCGCAGCGGGAAGGCGTTTCTGGAGGACCGGTCGCCGCTTTCTCACGTCGACCGGATCGCGCGGCCCCTGCTCATCGGCCAAGGGGCCAACGACCCTCGGGTGAAGCAGGCCGAATCGGACCAGATCGTCCGACTGATGCAGCAGAAGAAGATACCGGTGACGTACGTGCTCTATCCCGACGAGGGGCACGGCTTCGCGCGGCCGGAGAACCGCCTTTCCTTCAACGCCGTGGCTGAGGCCTTTTTGGCCGAGCAACTCGGAGGCCGCTACGAGCCGGTGGGCGACGATTTTGCCGGCTCGTCGATCACCGTGCCCGCCGGAGCCGACGGAGTGCCCGGGCTCAAGAAGGCGCTGTCGCAAAAGTAACAGACACGCTCCGTCGTGCCGTCGCTTCGGCCTTCCTCGGGCATTCGTTGGAACAGGACGAACATAAACCGAACCACCTCCTCGCTCGTCACGTAAGGGAGGTTGTCGAGCCGCCAGCTAGGGAAACGGGCTCACGGCAAACGGTCTGGTTCGTTGATTCGGGGCGTCGTCGACCCTCGAATTCGACCGCCTTCTTTCGCGCCCGGGATCGGCGCCCGCCGTGGCACAATCGACAAACGCGATCCGTTCGATCGCGACGGTTCGTCCGCTTTCGCCGTTTCACGCGGCAAACCGCCTTCATCCCCTACAGGAACATCCTATGCGCCGCCGTCATAAACCGTCGCCGTCGGGTGCCTCGCTGGCGCTCCGGCGGGCCTTGTATTCGGAACCTCCCGCATGGGCGGCGCGCCTCGCGCCGGCAGCGACATCTTTGCCGCGTGCGACGGCGTGCCGCCCGAACTTTTTTTGCGCGGTTTTTGACCGAGTTGCGTTCGTGACCTATACTTTCGTAGCCGAAATCTCGGATCCGTTTCGGCGCCTTGCTGGTATCCCCTGACACTCCAAGCCGTAAGACACGGTTCCTGCCGCAATGCTGCGGGCGGTGACCCTCGCCGGGGTCGGCCCTGTAGCGAACGCTTCGGTTGGCGTTTGTCACTCCTCCAAGAGATGCGAGACATCATGCGACTAAGGGTCTTCGTCGGCGCCTGGGCTTGCTGCCTGGCCGTTACCAGTGTCCTCCCGCTTCCTCTTGCGGCCCAGACGGCCGTCCACCAGGCTGCGGTAACCCCCTCGAGCACGGCGGCCGGTGAGTCTGAACTCGCTGAGCTGCTCAACCGGGCGCAGCGGCTGGAGAGCGAGCGCCGCTGGGGCGAGGCCCTCACGATCTACGAGGACGGGCACCGACAATTCCCCGCCGCGCGTCACCTGGAACAGCGGCTGCAGCTTTGCCGCATCCACTATGACCTGGCGCGCCGCTACACCGACCGGACGTTTCGCGATACGGTCGCGGGCCTGTCGCACCGGCAGGCCGTCGACCTGTATTCCGACGTGCTTTTGAAAATCCAGGCGCACTACGTCGACACGCCTGACTGGCGGCGGCTGGCCGAGTTCGGCAACACCAGCCTGCTGGTCGCGCTGGCCGACCCCCTGTTCGTCGAAGCAAACCTCCCCGGCGTGAGCAGCGCCCAGGTCGAGCGCGTGCGCCGCGATCTGCCGGCCCGAGTCTCGACCGCCCACGTCAACAACCGGCACGCGGCGATTGAACTCGCCTCGACGGCAGCCCGTCTGTGCCGCGATGAGTTGGGCCTGGTCGAGGCCGCCACGTTGCACGAATACGTTTGCGGAGCGACGAACTCGCTCGACCCCTACTCGGCGTTCCTCACCTCGTCGCAGCTCAACGAGGTTTACTCGCAGATCGAAGGGAACTTTGTTGGGCTGGGTGTCGAGTTGAAATCCGATAAAGGGGCCTTGCTGATCGTGAAGGTCATTCCCGGCAGCCCCGCCCAGCAGTCGGGCATTTTGCCGGGCGACCGCATCGTGGCCGTCGAAGGGCGCTCGACCAGCGACCTGTCGACCGACCAGGCGGCCAACATGCTCCAAGGGAAGGAAGGTTCTATCGTGAACGTGACCGTGGCCACGGCGGGGCAGCAGCAGCGCTTGCTTCGCGTGCGACGCGAGCACGTCGAAGTGCCGAGCATCGACGAGGCCCGGCTGATCGACGAGAGCTACGGCGTGGCCTACGTGAAGCTGACCTGCTTTCAGAAGACCACCACCCGCGACCTGGACGCCGCTTTGTGGCGGTTACACCGCCAGGGCATGAAATCGCTGATCATCGACCTGCGGGGCAATCCGGGTGGCCTGCTGAACACGGCGGTCGAAGTGGTCGACAAATTCGTTGACCGGGGCACGATCGTTTCGACCCGCGGCCGCAGCCGTCAAGAAGACTACAACTACACCGCCCGGGAGCCGGGAACTTGGCGCGTGCCGCTCGTGGTGCTGATCGACGGCGACAGCGCCAGTGCCAGCGAGATTTTCGCCGGCGCGATCCGCGACTTTCGCCGCGGCAGAATCGTCGGGGCGACGAGCTACGGCAAGGGTTCGGTGCAGGGGATCTTCCCGCTGAACCTGGCCAACAGCGGTTTGCGGCTCACGACGGCCAAGTTCTATTCGCCCAAGGGGTACCCGTACAGCGGCGTCGGCGTGAAGCCCGACGTGCCGGTTCCCCACCGTGTGGCCCGACCGAACTTCGATGACCCGGAGCAGTCGGCCGTCGGCGACGACGCGCTCGAGCTGGCCACGCGCGAGGCGCGCTTCCTGGTCGCTACACCCACCCGGCAAACGGCGGTCAACGGTAACCGGCGCTGATTTCTCTCCTTCGGGAGGGGTGAGGGGAGGGGACGTAAACGCCGGGATCGTTTCGTCCATTGCTCAGAGGCGAGTTCCGCTCGCCTCTTTTCTTTGCGCCTCTTGCGGAGCGGCAATTCGGCTGTCAGCCTGTAGGCGGTCTTCGTTTGCTTCTCCCGCCGCGCGAGGCTTGCCATGTGCCACTCGTCGATCCCGCTCTGGGGCGTTCTGTTATCGACGGTCGCCTTTGTCTCGGCGGCTAGCGGCGTTGAGGACGTCTACGACGTCATCCTCCGCCGCGGTCTCATCTGCGATGGCCTTGGCGGCGAGCCGGTGCAGGGCGACCTCGCCATTTCGGGTGACACGATCAAAAAGATCGGCGACCTTGCCGGCGCCAAGGCGGGCCTGGAGATCGACGCAGACGGCATGGTGGTCGCGCCCGGTTTCATCAACATGCTGAGCTGGGCCACCGACGCGCTCCTGATCGACGGCCGCTCGCAGAGCGAGCTCCGCCAGGGGGTCACGCTGGAGGTGTTCGGCGAGGGGTGGTCGATGGGCCCCCTCAACCCGTGGATGAAAGCCGACCTGAAGAAGTCGCAGGGAGACCTGAAGTTCGACGTAGCCTGGACGACGCTGGCCGAGTACCTCGAGCACCTGGAGAAACGCGGCGTATCGTGCAACGTCGCCTCCTTCGTCGGCGCCACTACCGTGCGCATCCACGAGCTTGGTTATGCCGACCGCAAGCCGACCCCGCAGGAGTTGTCGCGGATGTGCGAGCTCGTGCGCCGCGAGATGAAGGCCGGCGCGATGGGGGTCGGCTCGTCGCTGATCTATGCCCCGGCCTTCTATGCCGGCACCGACGAGTTGATCGAGCTTTGCAAGGCGGCCGCCGAATACGACGGCCTCTACGTTTCCCACCTCCGCAGCGAGGGGAACCAACTGCTTGAATCAGTCGACGAGTTCCTGAGGATCGCCCGCGAGGCCGGGATCCGCGCGGAGATTTATCATCTCAAAGCGGCGGGGGAGTCGAATTGGCCCAAGCTCGACAAGGTGATCGCCAAAGTGGAGGAGGCCCGGTCTCAGGGACTCGGCATCACCGCCGACATCTATACCTACACGGCTGGCGGAACGGGGCTAAACGCCACGATGCCCCCCTGGGTGCAGGAGGGCGGACTTGAGCAATGGGTCGCGCGGCTGCGCGACCCGCGGACGCGAGCCCGAGTGGTGAAAGAGATGAAGACGCCGACGAACGAATGGGAGAACCTTCTCCTGGCCGCGGGTTCGCCCGAGCGCGTGCTCCTGGTTGGCTTCAAGAGCCAGCGGCTCAAGCCGCTCGCCGGAAAAACGCTGGCGGCGGTGGCGGCCGAGCGGGGACGTTCCCCGGAAGAGACGGCCATCGACCTGGTGATCGAGGACGGCACCCGCGTCGACGCGATCTATTTCTTCATGAGCGAGGAGGAGGTGCGCAAAAAGGTCGCCCTCCCCTGGGTCAGCTTCTGTTCCGACGCCGAGTCGCTGGCTCCCGAAGGGCCGTTTCTGAAGCTCCATCCGCACCCCCGGGCCTATGGGACGTTCGCCCGACTGCTGGGTAAGTACGTCCGCGAAGAACAGGCGACGCCCTTGCCCGAGGCCATTCGTCGGTTGACGTCTTTCCCGGCCGACAACCTTCGCCTGAAGAACCGGGGCCGGTTGGCGGCCGGCTTTCTAGCTGACGTCGTCGTTTTCGATCCGGCCACGATCATCGACCACGCCACCTACGAGAAGCCGCAGCAATACGCAACGGGCGTGAAGCACGTCTTCGTCAACGGCCGGCAAGTGCTGCGCGACGGCGAGCACACGGGCGCCACGCCCGGCCGATTCGTGCGCGGTCCGGGTTTCCGAGCGAACTAAGTGCGAACGTTCGGCCGGCGCTGGCCCCGGTTCTCGGATAGGGGTTTCACCCACTCGGCGCTTGCGGGTGCCTAGTAGGGCGGCTTATAATCCATCAACCGGTCTCGATGAGTTGACGGAGTCGCTTGACGGGGCCGCCCATAGCGTTGTTTGCCCAGCGGTGAACCGCGGTTCGATTGATGCGAAACGCGGTTGCAGGTTCCCGCCTTTACCTGCGTGCACCGCACCGCCTGCCGCGTCGCCTCCAACGCGACGCACGAACGAGTCACGCCAAAACAAGTCACGCCCCGAAAAAGAGGACCAGGCTGCGATGAAGCGGTTTCTGTTGGCCGTCTTGGCAACGGTGACGTGGGGCGAGCGGGCTTTCTGCCAACCGCCAGCCGTCAGTTATCCACAGCCGGCCGCCGCGCTGGTGGGGCAGACGACCGACATCACGCTCGTCGGCGGGAACCTGGCGGGTCCGACCGGCTTCTGGTCGAACTTGCCGGCGGCCAAAGTCGAGCTCGCGCCGGGTATCGAGGGCAACGGCACGAAGGCCGACCAGGTTGTGTACCGCTGCACGGTCGCCGCCGAGGCGCCGGTCGGGATCTACGCCTTCCGTGTGGCGACGGACAAAGGCATATCCAACACGCGGCTGGTCATGATCGACGATCTGCCCAGCGTCGCCGAAAGTGGAAGCAACAAGAGCCTGTCGACCGCCCAAGCCATCCCTTTTCCCGCCGCCGTCGACGGGGCCGCGGAGGCCGAGAGCTACGACTTTTTTAAGCTCACCGTTCCTTCCGGCCAGCGGATCAGCGTGGAGGTCGTGGCCCGGCGGCTCGGTTCCGCCCTCGATCCGGTAATCCGGCTTCTCGACGCGGCCGGACGGGAGCTGGCCTACAGCGACGACGAGCCGGGCATCGGCGCCGATTGCCGCTTCGCTTACGAGTTTCCCAGCGCGGGCGATTATTTCCTGGAACTGCGAGACATCCGCTACCAGGGAAGCCCCAACCATCGCTACCGGCTCCGTGTCGGGAATTTTCCCCTGGTCAACACCCCTTACCCGCTCGCCGGCCAGAAGGGAACTTCACCCAAGCTGGCCGCGGCCGGCCCATCGGGCGAGGAAGTATCGCCGCTGAGTGTCGCCGTGCCGGTAGAGGTTGCCAGCGGGCGATTACCGATGGCCGTTCGATACCCGCAGGGACAGGGGTCGGCCGGCTTGACGCTGATTGCGTCCGGCACGGCCGAGCAGGTCGAGTTCGAGCCCAACGATACACCCGAAACGGCTACGGGGGTGGCCCTTCCGTTCTCGATCAACGGCCGCTTTGAGACACCCAAAGACCGCGACTGGTTCGAGTTTCAGGCCAAGAAGGGCGAGCGTTATTTGTTCACTGGCCGGACGCGCAGCACCGGCTCGCCCACCGATCTCTTTCTGCGGCTGACCAACGCTGCTGGCGGCGTCGTGGCCGAGGCCGAAGATTCGGGGATGGAAGAAGGGGCGCTCAACTTCACCTTTCCGGAAGACGGCGTCTACCGCCTGATGGTTGAAGACTTGCTCCGCCGGGGCGGGCCCGATCAGGTCTACCGGATCGACATCGAGCCCTATCGGCCCGGTTTCTCACTGGCGGTCGAGGCCGAGAAATACGACGCTCCCAAAGGCGGCGTGTTCGTGGCCAAAGTCACGTCGGCGCGGCGCGATTACAACGGCCCGATCAGCCTTTCGCTAGACGGGGTCGACGGCGCTCAACTTGCCAACAACGTCATCCCGGAAGGGAAGAACGAAACGACCATGAGCGTGACGTTGCCGGCGAGTCTGGAAAGCGGTCAGCTCCGCCTGATCCACATCCTGGGGCAAGCGAAGATCGGCGAGTCCGATTTCCGCGCGGCCGCCAGCACGCTTGTACCCCTGCGGGCGCAGCTCAACGGCTTGCCCTATCCGCCTGCCGAGCTCGACGGCCTGGTCGGCCTGGGAATCGGGCCGGTGTTCGGCGACTTCTTCCAACTTTCCGTGGAGCCCTCTCCCGTCTTGTTCCCGCAGGTGGCGGGCGCCGCTACGCTGACCGTCAAGACGACCAAGGCAAACGGCTTTGACGACAACATCGCGATCACGGTCGACGGCTTGCCGCCGGGCGTGACCGCCACGGCCGCGCCGATTCCCAAGGGGCAGGCCCAAGTGGCCATTCCACTGGCCGGGCCGGGAGCGCTGGCGGAAGGGGACTACAAATTCCGCGTCGTCGGCTCGGCGGCGTTCCAGAACCAGCCGCGGCAGGTTGTTCTGGGAGACGTGGTGCTGCGGGTGGTCAAGCCGTTGGAAGTGAGCGTGGCTCCGGCGGGACCGATGAACCGGGGCGCCGCCCAGAAAATCACGTTCAGCGTGGCTCGCACCGCCGCGGCGGGAGCAGTGGCCATCCGCCTGAAACACGTCCCTGCCGGCCTGAACTTGCCGGCTGAGATCACGATTCCCGAGGGACAAAACGAGGTGCAGATTGACGTCACGGCCGCGGCCGACGCGCCGCTGGGGGAGAGCAAGGTGGTCGCCGTGGCCACGACCAAGGTGAAAGAGAAGCTCGTCGCCGTAGAAAGCGCCCCGACGGCGCTGCAAGTGGCAATGCCCTGACCGTACTACCGCCGACTCAACGCGAGGAGGAAGCAATGCGTCTGCAATCCTTTGTAGCAAGCACACCCCATGTGCTGCCGCTTTCCGCAAATCAGGACAACTGCGCTGGGCGGATCATGGCGCTCAGCGACAAAAGGCACGCGGAACGTGCCTGCTACTTGGGACTGGCTGCCCTGATTCTCTTGGTGGCTTCGCCCTCGTTCGCCGCCGAGCCAACGCTTGAGCCGATCGTGGTCGGAGCGCCGGAGCGGATTGAAGTCTATCCGCCCCAGGTGAAACTCGCTTCGACCCGCGCTCGCATGCAGTTGGTGGTCACCGCCTATTATGCCGACGGCGGCGTGCAGGACCTGACGCGCGCGGCCCAGTTCGTGTCGACGAGCGACCAGGTGGCCAAGCTGGCCCAGAGCGCCGTGCTACCGGTAGCCAACGGCACGGCCGACGTGCTCGTGCGCGTCGCCAACCAGGAAGTGAAAGTTCCCGTCGAGGTCGTCGGACAAGAAACGCCCGAGCGAGTGAGTTTCAACTACGGAGCTCTCGTGGCCCTGTCGAAGCAGGGTTGCAACCAGGGAGCCTGCCACGGCTCGCCCAGCGGTAAGGGCGGTTTCAGGCTCTCCCTGCGGGCTTACGATCCGGTGCTCGACCAGGTGACGCTGGTGCGCGAGGCGTTCGCGCGGCGCGCCAATCCGATGGATCCCGAGAAAAGCCTCCTGTTGGAAAAGCCGCTCATGCAGGTCGCCCATGGCGGCGGCCAGCGGCTGCGCAAGAGCGATCCCAGCTATGAGGTGCTGCGAGATTGGATCGCCCAGGGGTGCCAGTTCGACCCGGCCGACTCGCCCACCTGCGTGAAGGTGGACGTCTATCCGCGGCAGCGCATTTTGCACCGCCCGGCGCATACCCAGCAGATTCACGTGCTGGCCCACTTCTCGGACGGTTCGACGCGCGACATCACGCAGCTCGCCTCCTACTCCAGCTCCGACGACGCCGTGGCGAGCGTCGATGCCAACGGACTGGTGGTCGGCAACGACCGGGGCGAGGCGGCGATTCTCGTTCGCTATCTCGACAAGATCGAAACGGCTTACATGATGTTTCTCAAGGACGTGCCCGGCTTTGCCTGGAGCAACCCGCCGGAAAACAGCTACGTCGACAAGTTCGTCTTCGACAAGCTTAAGCAGTTGCAGATCCTGCCCTCCGACCTCTGCACCGACGAAGAGTTCGTCCGCCGCGTCTACCTCGACGTCATCGGCGAGCTGCCGACCGTGGCCGAAAGTCAGGCCTTTCTGTCGGACGCCGATCCGCAAAAGCGGGCCAGGCTGATCGACGCCCTCCTGGAGCGGCCCGAATTCGCCGATTTCTGGGCCTTGAAGTGGGCCGACCTGCTGAGAATGCGGAACAATAAGGTGACGGCTACCGGGGTGCCCAAGTTTCACCACTGGGTGATGCAGGCCTGGCGCACCAACATGCCTTACGACCAGTTCGCCCGCGAGCTGCTGATGGCCGACGGGAGCACCTTCGATAATCCGCCAGCGAACTTCTTCCGCACCGCCGCCGACACGAACGACTGCACCGAAACGACCTCGCAGCTCTTCCTGGGCATCCGCATCCAGTGCGCGAAGTGTCATAACCATCCCTTCGAGCGCTGGACGCAGGACAACTACTATGGCATCGGCGCCTTCTTTAACCGGGTGCAGCGCAAACCGAGTTCACGGCCCGAAGAGCTGGTGGTGTGGGTGGCACGCGGGGGCGAAGTGACGCAACCGCGCACGGGCAAGCAGATGAAGCCCTGGCTGCCGCTGGCTGGCGACGCGGATCTGCCGGGTGAGAACGACCGCCGGCAGGCTTTCGCCGACTGGCTGGTGCGGCCCGATAATCCCTTCTTCGCCAAGGTGGAGGTCAACCGCCTCTGGGGACACCTCCTGGGCCGCGGGATCGTGGAACCGGTGGACGACTTCCGCGACTCGAATCCGCCGGCCAGCGCCGCCCTGCTCGACGCCCTGGCCAAGGATTTTGTGGAGCATCATTTCGACCGCAAGCACATTCTGCGGACGATTCTCAACAGCCGCACCTATCAGTTGAGTTCCCGCAAGACCGAGTTCAACAAGAGCGACGTCAAGTACTTCTCGCACGCTCGCACGCGACTGTTGACGGCGGAGCAACTGCTCGACGCGATCTGCCAGGTCACGAGCGTGGCCGAGAAATTCGCCGGTTTGCCGCTGGGAACGCGGGCCACGCAGTTGCCCAGCCCGGATGTCGACAATTACTTCCTGAAGGTTTTTGGACAGCCGGCACGCGAAACGGCCTGCCAGTGCGAACGGTCGAGCGATTCGAACCTGTCGCAGGCCCTGCAGATGATTAACGGACCGCTCGTCCACGGCAAGGTGCGCGACGAAAACAACCGTTTTCGGCAACTGTTGAAGACGGGCAAGACGAACGAAGAGATCGTCACCGAGCTTTATCTGGCGGCGTTCGCCCGCAAGCCGAGCGACCACGAGATGTCGATCGCCACGAACCACATTGCCGCCAGCGGCGACCAGGTTCGTGGGCTGGAAGACGTGTGCTGGGCCTTGCTCAACGCCAACGAGTTCTTGTTCCAGCATTGATCTTAAGAGCTTATCCGAGAACCGGCATTGCGGTGCGGGCGTCTCGCCTGCCGCCGGTTCTCAGATGGGCTGTAGACGAATGAACCACAGAGTCGCCGCGAGCGGCAACAAGGAGAAGAACAAGTGAAGGCGTCCATCAAGCAGCGGGCGGGCGGTCGTGATTCGGTCCGTCGGGCCTCCTTCTTTGTGTTCCCGACGGGTCTGTGGCTGGCGTCCCTCGTCGTTTGTTTCGTCGGTGGGCCGGCACTCGCCCAGGAGCAACCGGCCGGCGCGGTCAGTTTCTCCAAAGACATCGCGCCCATCCTGCTCAAGAACTGTCAGGCGTGCCACGGGGCGAGCGACGCCAAGGGCGGCTTTCAACTTGGCAGTTACACGGCGCTGATGAAGCCGGGCGATTCGGCTTCCGCCTCGATTACCCCCGGCAAGCCCGACGACAGCGAGGTGCTGCGCCTGATCGCGTCGCAAGACAAGGGCGAGCGGATGCCCAAGGACGGCGACCCGCTGCCGGCCGACAAGATCGCGCTGGTGCGGAAATGGATCGAAGAGGGGGCCAAGTACGACGCAAACGACCCGAACGCCACGCTGGCCTCCATCGTGCCCAAGGAGCCCCGTCCCCCGGCGCCGCAGGCTTACCCGCGCACAATCCCTGTCACGTCCCTGGCGTTTCGCCCCGACGGGCAGGAACTGGCGGTAGGGGGCTACTACGAAATCACGATCTGGAACCCGGCGACCGGCGCCCTCGTGCGCCGCATCGGCAACGTCGACCAGCGCACCTTCGCGCTGGCGTACAACAAGGACGGAACGGTGCTGGCCGCGGCCAGCGGCACCCCCGGCATCTCGGGCGAGGTCGCCCTCTTCGACCCCAATCAAGGCACGGTCGTCAAGGTGTTGGGCAATATGCCGGACAACGCACTGGACGTGCAGTTCAATCCGGCCGGCGACAAGCTGGCGGCCTGCTCGGCCGACCGGTCGATCCGCATCTACAACGTGGCCAGCGGCGCCCAGGAAAAAATCATCGAAGATCACGCCGACTGGGTGATGGGGATCGCCTGGAGCCCCGACGGTACGAAACTCGCGTCCGCCAGCCGCGACAAGACGGCCAAGGTTTTTGACGCGGTCAAAGGGGAATCGCTCGCCACCTTCCCAGGTCACCAGGAGACCGTGTACGGCGTTTCGTTTTCGGCGGACGGCGC
Organism: Pirellulales bacterium; assembly: GCA_035550375.1. GTDB lineage: Bacteria > Planctomycetota > Planctomycetia > Pirellulales > JAICIG01 > DASSFG01. The sequence goes on from DASZPH010000041.1 coordinate 101,562, forward strand.
GCAGGTCTTCACCGGCGGCGGCAACAAGGTGATCCACGTCTGGAATCCGAACGATGGCAACAAGATCGCCGACATAGGCGGTTTCGGCGGCGAAGTGTTCAAGCTGCTGGTGCGCAACGACATGCTGTTTAGCTGCTCGGCCGACAAGACGGCCCGGCAGCACAAGACGGCCGACCGTTCGCAGGTGCGGGTCTTCAGCGGCCACACGGACTGGGTCTTTTCGCTGGCCCACAACGAAGCCACCCAGCGGCTAGCGACCGGCAGCTTCGACGGCGAAGTGCGCGTCTGGAACCTGGCCGACGGGGCGCAAGTCGCGGCGTTCAAGGCCGCTCCAGGCTTCCCGCCCGCGCAGCCCCCCGCGGCGGCCACCGCCGCAGCAAAATGATGTCGGCCGAGCGAGGGCTTCAGCTCCTGCTGCGAGGGCTCGGCGTCTTCGATCTGCTGGCGCTCGGGGGCGTGATCATGCCTCAGCACTGCATGGCCATCGTTCATGCCTGGCTGGGCATGGGCGAGTTGCCACGGACGCCCGTCGTCGATTATCTGGCCCGCAGCGCGTCGCTGATGTACGCGCAGCACGCCGTGGTGTTCTTGTTTCTCAGCACCGACGTCCGCCGGTACCGGCCGTTGATCGTGCTGATGGCGATCATCGCCATCGTGTCGGGCCTGGCCATGCTGACGATCGACCTGATGGCCCGCATTCCGCTGTTCTGGACGGTGATCGAGGGGCCGGGTTACGTCGTTCTGGCCTCGACGGTGCTGGTGCTGCAACGGCGCCTTGGTCGCGAGGCGGACTCGTCGTCCAACCGGTAGCCAACGGCGCCCACGAAACGCAAACGGCGCACGAGCGCCCGGGATCGAGGCTCGGAGCCGGGATGCGGCGCGCCCGTCGTGGCGACGTTGGCCACCGTTCATCGGCTTGGCGCCTTTCAAGGCTTGCAGGCTGCGGCAGTCAGCGGCCCGGCGGAATGGACTCGGCCGCTGACACTGACGGCAGCGGTTGGCCGACCGCGCGCTCCAGTTCAACGCGCCGCCGGTGATAGTCGGCGATCGATTGCTGGTAACGTTCTTGCAGGGCAATGAGTTGCCGCTGCGCGGCGATCAGCCGCAAGAAATCGCCGCCGCCGGCTTCGTAGGCGGCAAAAGCCGAAGCGACGTTCTTCCTGGCGGCGGGCAAAATCTCATGACTGTAAAGGTCCACAGTCTGCTGCGCTTCATCGAACCGCTCAAAGGCCGTTTGTACCTCGCGATTGATGTCGTCGATCCGCTGCTCGTACTCCGCGCGGCGCTGGCTTAACCGCCACTGCGCCTCGCGCACGGCCGCGGCGCGCTTGTCGCAGTAAAGGGGGACGTTCATGTTGACCCCGACTTGCCCACGCAGCGACGGCTGGCTCCAAAAGTTGTCGTAGCGGCCGAACACCTCAAAGTCGGGATAGTAGCCCTTGTAGGCGAGTGCCAGCCGCGACTGCTCGGCACGCAACTTGGCGGCCAGTGCCGCCAGGTCGGGCCGCCGCGATAGCGCCGAAGCGCGCATCTCGGCCACCGACAGGGCCAAAGGCGGCGCATCGATGTGTGCCGGCGGCGGAGGCAGATAGGCGTCGGGCGGACGGTGCATCAACGTATTGAGCCGCGCCGTGGCGATCCTCTTCAGCCGCTCCAGTTCGATCTGGCGGCGGGCCAGTTCCGCAAGCTCCACCTCGGCCTGCAACACGTCTTGCTGCGGCGCCAAATTGGCTTCGTATTTTCGTGCCGCAATTTCGTGGAACTCGCCCAGTTTGAGTCTGTTTTGTTCGTTCAGCGCCAAGTCCTGCCGCACCAGGTAATAGTCGTAATAGGTGATTCCCGTGGCCTCGATGATCGCCAGCCGTGCGTCGTCCGCCTCCCAGCGGGCCGCCCGACTCTCGGCCAGTGCCGTCTCGCCGCGCAGCGTGCGTTTGCCGAACCAGGGAAGTGTTTGCGCGCCACCGACAAGATAACCAGCCGAGTTGCCGGGAGCGCCGGCGATGCCCGAATTGAGCGATGCAGGTGCGACCATCGAGGTGAACACCGGGTCGTCGAGCGCGCGCTCCTGCGGGTAACGCTGCGCGGCCGCCAGCCAGGCGCCCCGCATTGCTTGGAGCGTCTGGTTGCGCGTTAGGACTTCGCCGAGAAGCCGCCCGATCTGCAACTCCTGCTGACCGGCAAAAGGGTCGTCCCAGTTGGGCCGAGGTGGAAGAGCGTAAGACGCTTGCGACACGGCTGGTGGTTGAGCCGGGCCGACGCTCTTCTGCGGCGCAAACGCTGCCGTCGTGCGGCGGGATGAGGTCGAAGTGAATCGGCCGGTGTCACGCTCGCTCGCTGCGGTTGCGCCGGGCAACGTAGTCGGGGCGCGATTCGATACAGCGACCGATGCTGCTCGTTGGACGCTCGGCACCGCCGTCCGGCAGCCCCCACCGACTGAGAGCTGAATTAAGACGCAAACGCGGCCCGCGAGCGCAAGTCGAGCTTGTGGAAACATGTCGCCTCCGTGCGCAACGACACCCACCCTTGCGGCCGGCGGGTTAGCATGGAGGGCCACGACAAGGACGTTTTCTAAAGTGGGATCGGACCGTCGTGCAGGATCGCTAGAACTGACACCCAAGGGGAGGGCGCAATTCATTTTAACGGCAGGGCTTTACACTCCCGCCACCCCTTGACGACGCCCATTTCGCCGACAAAAATTACGCAGACTTGCAATCTTTTCGCAAGACGCAAACGGGACGACCTTGGCCACGACCGCCGTCCGCAAACGACTGTCTACTGCCGCAGCTTGGGCAATGATTCCCTTGGCTGCGTGGGCTGGCATGCCCAGCACCGCCTGCATCTGTTCCAACGGCCGACTGAAACTCTTTTGCGAGTACCTGTTGGATTGTAAGCGGCCGGTTCCTTCTGAGTGTGGCTCCTCTTGCTGCGCTCGGAAGGGAGCTGACGATGACATCGATTGCTGCAGTGCGTGCTCCCGCGGCGGCGAATCCGGTACGGCGGACATCGCTTCAAAGTCGTGCTGCAATCCGATCCTGGCCTCGCCCAGCGTGCCGCCGCAGAAGACTAGCGCACCATGCGACCATGTTCTGGCCGTCGTCATCGCGACGCAGCAAGTCGACACCCTCGCTCACGTTGCGTTTATTCCGGTGGCGGTCGAGTTCAACACCGGCCCACCCCTGGACCGAGTCGTTGTTTTCCGATCTCTCTTGATTTGACTCACCTCTTTCTCCGCTGATCAGGCAGCCTTGGCGCTGCGCTGAGGAAGCACACGCGGCCAATCACGACCAGTTCCACTTAGTCGCCATGCGCACCGGCGGCGCGGGGTGCTGTTAATGCGCCTGCCCCGGCAGGTGCCGTGATGCGTGGCGGCCGCACACGGGTTCGGAGGGTTAGCACCAATGGCCGGCCCGTGTTGCGGTCGCCGTTTCCCGGATCTAACTCAACACGCGGCGCCTGAAATGTCTGAGCGAAACGAGAACCATCCATTGACTGCGCGCGATCGACCGGTACCTGTCGACGAAGGGGGCCTGCGCGCTCCGCCCGACCTGACCGGCTGGCGAAAAGCCTGGTGGTGGTTCGATTTCATCATCCTGGTCAAGTTGGCCCGACTTCGGTTCGTCGGCATTCTGGCTTTGATCGGCATCGTCATCACGCAATGGGACACGCTCGTCGCCTATTACGACCGCTACACGCGACCGGAGCAAGCGGCGACCGTCACGTCGGGCGATGTGGAGTGGTTTTGCCCCATGCACCCGTCGGTCGTACGCGACAACGGCAAGGAGAAATGCCCGGTCTGCTTCATGCCGCTCTCGAAGCGCAAAAAAGGGGGAGGCCACGAAGATGCCCTACCGCCTGGCGTGGTCAGTCGCGTGCAGCTTTCCCCCTATCGCGTGGTACTTGCCGGCGTCGGCACGACGGCCGTCGACTATCTCCCCCTGAACAAGCAAGTGACCGCGGTCGGCTTTATCGAATTCAACGAGCGGGGCCAGCGCAAGGTGAGCGCGCGGGTAAAGGGCCGCATCGACAAGTTGTACGTCAACGCGACAGGAGAAATGGTCGACGACGGGGACGTGCTCGCCGAAATCTACAGCCCCGACCTTTATAGCGGTATGCGCGAACTGTTGCTCGCCTCCAAGAGCGGCTCCAAAGAGTTGGCTGCTAGCAGCCGCGAGCGGCTCAGGCTGCTGGGGATCAGCGACGATCAACTCGACGAATTGCTCGCCAGCGGCAAGGCCAACACCCATCTCAAGATTCGCTCGCCGATTGCCGGACACGTGATCGAGAAATATGTCGTCGAAGGCCAGTACGTCGACGAGGGCTCACCGCTGTACGATGTTGCCGATCTTTCGAGCGTCTGGATCCAGGCGCAAGTATACGAGGAGGATTTCCCCTTCCTGCCACAGGCCCAAATCCACAAGCCGCTGCCGGCCGAAAGTCACGACGGCATGATCGTGACGGCCACCAGCCGGGCGTTTCCCAACGAGCCGTTTTTGGGCACGCTGTCGTTCGTTTACCCCCACGTCGATGAAGCCACGCGCACGGTGACCATCCGTTGCGAATTAAAGAATCCGGAGCACAAGCTAAGACCGGGAACAACGGCCACGGTGACGCTCGAAGTCCCCCCGCGTGAACTGGAGATGCTGCAAAGGGCCGCAGTCGACGACCGTGAGAGAAGCGAGAAGCTCGATCAAGGACTGGCGTTGGCCGTGCCCGAAAGCGCCGTCATCGACACGGGGGCGCAGCGCATCGTCTACCGCGAGAGCACTCCCAACGTGTTTGAAGGGGTGAAGGTGGAACTCGGCCCGCGGATGACCGGGCCCGACGATGCGATGTTCTATCCCGTGTTGTCAGGACTTATTGCGGGTGAAAAAGTCGTCGCGGCCGGCTCATTCCTGGTCGATGCGGAGACGCGGCTCAATCCGGCAGCGGGGTCGATCTATTTCGGCGGCAGCGGCGGCTCAAAGAGCGATGGTTCAGGTGTTGACACGGTTCGGCCTTCCACGCCCGATGATCCCGACGCAATGGTCACCGCAAAGGCCGATCCTAACGCTCGCATCAAGGCCGCACTTGGCAAGCTCTCGGCCGAAGACCGCGGATTGGCCGAAGCTCAACGCTTTTGTGCGGTGGAGGGAGAGAACCTCCTGGGCTCGATGGGCAGGCCCGTGAAGTTAATGATCGAGGGTCAGCCGGTATTCCTGTGTTGCGAGGGCTGCCAGGACGCCGCCAAGGCCGATCCGAAAAAGACCCTGGCGAAGGTGAAGGAGCTGACAGGCGGGAACAAATAATCGGCGACACGGCTGTCGGCCATCTCCGCACAGGTCTCTCATGATCGAACGAATCATCGAAGCTTCGATCCGCAACCGTTTCCTGGTGCTTGTCGTCGGCGCCGCTCTTACGCTGGCCGGCATTTACGCCGTGTATCACACGCCGGTCGATGCCATCCCCGACCTGAGCGAAAACCAGGTAATCGTCTTCACGGATTGGATGGGGCGCAGTCCGCGCGAAGTCGAAGATCAGGTGACCTATCCGCTCTCGCTGAAGCTCAAGGGGCTGGCGGGGATTCGGGCGGTGCGTTCCAGCAGCGAGTTCAACTTTTCGATGATCACCTTGATTTTCGAGGAAGGCATCGACTTCTATTTTGCCCGCCAGCGAGTCACCGAGAAACTGACGCAAGCGGCCACGTTTTTGCCGCCGGGCGTGGTGCCGTATATGGCGCCCGATGCCACAGCGCTTGGGCAGATTTTCTGGTACACCGTCGAGACCTCTCGCTCGAACCCCGTCAGTTCCGCCCAGCTTTGGGGTCTGAACAAGTTCTACGTCGCCCCTCAGCTCAACGCCGCGGCGGGCGTGGCCGACGTGGCCGTCGTGGGTGGCACGCCGCTGGAATACCAGATCGACGTGCGGCCAGAAGACCTGCGAGCCTACGGCATCACGCTGGGCGAGCTTTATGCTGCCGTCTCGAAAAGCAATATGCCGGCCGGTGGCGGAGTCGTACAGAAAGGACGCGCCGAGTACATCGTTCGTGGCGTCGGTTGGATTAAAGACAAGCAAGACATCGAAAATACGGTCATCAAGGAAGTCAACCGCGTTCCGATTTACGTCAAAACGATTGCCGGCGTACAACTCGGCACCCAGTTCCGCCGCGCCGTGTACGAGAAAAATGGCGACGAGTTGACGGGCGGCGCCGTGTTGATGCGACACGGCGAAAACCCGTTGGAGGTCACCGAGGGCGTCAAGCAGAAGATCCAGGAAATCCAGCCCGGCCTGCCCGAAGGAGTCCACATCGTACCGGCCTACGACCGCACGCGGCTGATCCACGGGGCGATCCACACACTGCGAGACGTGATGTGGCACGAGATCGTGATCGCTTCCATCGCCATCCTGCTGATTCTGTCGCACGTACGCAGCGTATTCGTGATTTGCATCACGCTGCCGCTGGCGGTGCTCTTTTCGTTCCTTTCGATGTGGGTTTTACGCGTAGTCGGCATCATCGACATCCAGGCCAATATCATGTCCCTGGCCGGCATTACGATCTCCGTCGGCATCCTGGTGGACCAGGCAATTGTGATGGTCGAAAACGCCACGCACGCACTAAAAGAGCATTTTGGCGACCGCAAAGTAACGGGCGACATCCGCGAACTGGTGATCCCCGCCTGTCGCACGGTGGGCCGGCCGGTCTTCTTCTCAGTGATGATTATGCTCATCTCGTTCGTCCCCGTGTTTATGCTCACGGGGCGCGAAGGCAAGTATTTTCACCCGCTGGCCTTCACTAAAAGTTTTGCCCTGCTCGGCGTGGCCCTGATTTCGATCACGCTGGTGCCGGCTTTGATTCCCACGTTTATCAAGGGACGGCTGCGGAGCGAGGAGGAGAACTGGATCGTCCGCAGCTTCATAAACATCTACAAGCCCCTGCTTGCCTGGGCTCTGCCGCGGCGCAACCTGGTGATGTGGATGTTCGCCGCCCTCTTAATTCTGGCAGCGGGCATGTTCCCCCTGCAGGCGATCATCGGCCAGGGAGCTAGCGAAATCGCGTGGCGGCGAACGTTTTTAGGTGTGTTCGCTATCGTGACTTCGCTCACCGTGATCGCCACGCGCGGCGTTCATTGGCAGGCGATTTCACTGGCTAGTTTGATTCTCCTGGGCCTGGCGAGCTACAAGTTTCCCAAGATCGGCGTGGCGTTCATGCCGGCCCTCGACGAAGGGACGACGCTCGATATGCCTATCACCGTGCCGCGCGCCAGCGTCACCCAATCGTCCGATGATTTGAAGGCCCGCGATGCCTTGCTACGAGGCTTTCCGGAGGTCGAGTCAGTCATTGGCAAAGCGGGCCGCGCCGACACGCCTACCGATCCGGCGCCGCTCGACATGGTCGAAACGTTCGTCAACTTTCGTCCGAAGGACCTATGGCCGAAGAGAGTTCTCAAATTCAAAGACGCACAAAGGCAGGTTGCGACGGTCCTTAAGGCCTTGCAGGCGAACGGCTATGTAAGGCCGATCGACGCCAGCGATCGTGAGAGCCTGATCAACGATGCCGCGCAGAAGGCCTTAGAGCGGTTTGACGAAACGTTGCGCGAGTTGGCTCTGCGTCGCTATGAAGAATTCAACGTCGAACTGGAGGATGCGCTCACTCGTTTCGCCGTCTCAGAGATCGTCCGTCGTTTGGACGATGGAGGGACGTTGAACTGGGCGACCAGCGGTGAGAAGGCCGAGGCAACCGAGACGCTGAGCCAGGCCTTTTCACCTGAGTACGGCCGCTGGCTGGCCATGAATCCGTCACTTGAGGATGTCAGCCAGTTGCTGCGCGATGTCGCCAGCGACCTCAAACAGCGGGGCCTGCTCAGCAACGTGGTCGAAGCGCTGGAGCTGCGCGAGCATTTCTTGCAGCGATTGAGCAACGAATTCGGCGAAGCCTTGGGCGGCCAGCCCAAGACGTTTGCCGGCGGGGTGCTCAAAGCTGTCAACGAGGAGCGGACGCGGCAATGGATCCAACGGGTTCAGCAGATCAATTGGGAACTGTTCGACGAAGGAACGGGCGATTTCTGCTGGTACGCGTTGGAAGAAGTTGTAAAGGCTGCGAAAAACGATGGCCACCTGCAAGGCGCACCGCACGCCCGTGAAGCCGATGAATTTGCAACCGCCGCCTTCGACGCACAACTCGGTAAACCGTTTCGCGCTGAGGCGCTCGTGCCGTTCGAGAGTCTGCGAGAGGAACTGGAAGCAGACTTCCGGAATCGCCTCTTTCTCTGGCCGCGGCAGACTGGACCGAAGGGAGACCTGGTCGACGACGAGATGGGGCGAGTCCTGCAGGTGCCCGGCTGGAGCAATATCTTCACACAGCCGATCATCAACCGGATCGAGATGCTCTCGACCGGGGTCCGCACTGACATTGGCGTCAAAATTTTTGGCCCCGATCTCGATACGATCGATCGCGTTTGCAAGGAAGTCGAAGCGGTGCTCAAGCCGCTCAACGGTGCTCGCGATGTGATCGCCGCGCCGATCATGGGCAAGGGTTACCTGCAAATCGACATCAACCGCGAGCAAGCCGCCCGCTACGGCATTTCGGTGGAAGACATCGAAAACGAAATCGAAGTTGCCCTGGCCGGAAGGGCAATTACCTACACCGTCGAAAACCGCGAACGCTTTCCTGTCCGGGTTCGTTATGCCCGTGCACAGCGGGAAGATGAAGAGAGCATCCGTCGGCTCTTGGTTAGTCCGGGCAACATGACGGGAGCCGAGGCGAGCGAGGGTAACATGGGCAAGCAAGCCACCGCCGATTCGAGCATGACGACCACCGCCCGCCGAACCGGCCACGCCGCCAGCCCGGTTCACGCCGCCCGGGGCCGCCCGCTCATTCCGTTGAGCGCCGTGGCAGATGTGCGCGTGGTCGAAGGGCCGGCCATGATCAAGAGCGAAAACGGCCAACTGTTGAATTATGTCACGCTCAACGTGCGCGGCCGCGACATCGTCGGCTTTGTCGACGAAGCGCAACGTATGGTCGCAGCCAAGATAAAGCTGCCCGAAGGGGCTCACATCGAGTGGAGCGGCGAATTCGAACACCAGGTCCGGGCAGCCAAAACGCTCCGATTCGTCTTTCCTGTCGTCATCGTGCTGATCTTCGTAATCCTGTACCTGACCTACAACGACCTGATGGATGCAGTCCTGATGATGCTGGCCGTCCCGGAGGCACTCGCCGGCGGGGCGTTCTTCATGTACCTCTTTCCCAAGATCATGCAGGGCTGGGACGCGCCACCGATGGATTTTAGCGTCGCTGTCTGGGTCGGCTTCATCGCCTGCTTCGGCATGGCCACCGAGACCGGTATCATCATGCTCGTCTATCTTCGCGAGGCCATTGAAAAACGGGGCGGGTTGGAGAACATCGCGTCGCTTGCCGAACTGCGGCAAGCGGTAATCGAGGGGGCCGTACACCGCTTGCGTCCCAAGCTGTTGACCGAAGGGGTGGCGATCATCGCCATCTTTCCGATGGTCTTTGCGAAGGGGGTCGGCGGGGAGATTCTGGCGCCGATGGCCTTGCCGGTACTGGGCGGGTTGTTGATCTCCGACGAAGTCGTCGACCTGTTCTTGCCCGTTCGCTTTTATTGGGTCCGCCGCAACCGGTGGCTCAAGCTGCAAGAACAGAAGCCGCGGAATGCGCACGAATCGACCCTTTCAAAGTCACGTACCGGCGCAGCCGCCGATATTGCATCGCAACTTTCAGATTAACTCTATGAACCGCCGAATCCGGTTCAGCATCGCGGTCTCGATCTTGGCGGCCATCGCCGCCGCTTTCTTCGCGGGCATGGCGGTGCAAAGACACCTGGACGCACCGGTTGCCACCGAGAGACGACCGCTCGACACGATCAACATGCGGAAGAGCGACAAGTACGTACAAGTGATGGTGCTTCGCGACGGGACGCTTTGGTATAAGGCAGATGACCCGTGATGCCCGCGGCGTTTGTCGACGGGCCGCCGCTGGCTGGACACTTTAGTACGTGGGGGTACCCTTACCATAGCTGCGTCGGTGGCGGTCGGCTGGCCGGTCGGTGTGTTCGTCGTCGAGAGACGGGAGTTCGAATCAGTCTTTAAGCCATTCGTCCAACGGCGGCGGCTCGGGAGCTTCGGACAGCGATAAAGCGGCCCCGGTACTCGGTGACGGGACGAAGGGCCGGGGCTTCGGAGCGATGTTGACTGGCCCGGCTTTCACCCAGTGAGTGAACCAGTCGCCGTCGGCTGGCGGGGGGCCGGGAGGCAGGGCGCCGAGGTACCCCGGCCAGGCGCCACCAGTCCCCCGCTGCGCCTCCGGGCTGTTGGAAGCGATGCGCAGATAATTCGCGTCGGTCGAATCTCGAGAGAGAAACGTCGGCTTACCGGCGAAGTCAGAGGCCGTTTGGGGAAACGGATCGGCCCGGCCGGGCTCAGCGTACTCGTTGTTCCCCACCTGCCAGCTTTTGACGGCCGCCTCCAGCGCCGCCAGATCGCCCTCGCCATCGATCGCAATGCCCTGGCAAAACAAGTTGTTGCGGACGATCACGCCCGTTTCGCTCGGTTTCTCCTGGACAAGAATCGGGCCCATCATCGTGTTGTTATAGATCTCGAGTCGGCTTGTGCCGTCGGTCTTCCACAGTCGCAAGGCACGCTCTTGCTCGCTGTCGAAAATATTATGACGGACGACCACCCGCTCGGCCGCCCCGTCGATGGTGAGCGAGGTTTCGGGCGGGGTCGTACGAAACCAATTGCGCTCGATGATGGCCACGGCCCGCGAGCTTCCCTCGAAGATGGTCAAGTGGGGCGCCATCTCAAACAGGCATTCCCGAATATGACAGATGGTTCCCGGTATTTCGGGATACCACCCGATGAACAACTCGTGCATCCCGAACCGGCCGCCGCCGGCGAAGCGGCAGTGTTCGACCAGCACGTCACTGGACATCGCGATATCGATCCACCACCTACCCGGGTCTATCTGCCGTAGGTCGTCCGAGACAAACGAGAGGCCGCTCAGGCGGAATCGATCCGTGCCACTGAAGCGATGGAAATCGGCCGTATCTCCCTCTTCGTATGCTCGGCGCTTGCCGCCCGGTTCGATGACCGTGCCGGCGCGGCTGAAGAGCCCAACGTCCCTCAGGCCGGCCACCAGCAGCGTTTCGCGGTAGGGTCCACGGTCGAGCACCTCGACGGCTTGACCTGGCCGACAAGCGTCGAGTGCTGTCTGGATGGTCTTGAATTGTCCGGTGCCGTCCTGCGAAACCGTGAGGATCGTTCGCCCTCGGAGCCACTCCTCTAGCTCCGGCGGCTCCACAATTGCGTTCGGGGCGGCAACCGCAACGTGCGTCTGGAGGATCTCCGCCTGATGACCGTCGGACAAATGGAGTTCGCCGACCTTTTCGCCGTGTCGGTTGCGAATGACGATGATGATCGCCGCCAACAAGACCGCGCCGGCTGCGGCGAGGAGGAGCCAGCGCGGTGACCGGAAACCAGCTCCGGCACTCCGTGACACCGACGATGGCCGGTCGCTTGTGGCAACCGGCTGTCCGCCACGAAGTGTCGGAGCTGCTTTGGAGCTGGCGTTCGTTTCTAGCTGGCGAATCTGCTCCACCACCGCGTCCGCTGAAGGAAGCCGATCGACCGGGTCCTTGGCCAGCAGCCGCAGGATCAAATCCGAAAAGCCGGGCGAGATTTCGGGATTGATTCCGCGCGGGGGCTCCGGAACGCGCAGCGCGAGCGAAGTCAGCACGGCCAGCGTGCTCGCCCCCTGAAAGGGCCCGACTCCGGTCGCCATGTGATACAGAACAGCGCCCAGGCTGAACAGGTCGCTGCGCGGGTCGACCGTGTCGCCGCGGGCCTGTTCGGGCGACATGTAGGCAGGTGTGCCGAGGATCAGACCGGTCTGCGTCAAATGGCCTTTGTCGGCAATTACTTGCACGAGACCAAAATCGACGAGTTTGACCCAGCCGCCGTCGGCTTCCAGCCACGTGTTGGTTGGCTTAATGTCGCGGTGAATCAAGCCGCGGCGATGGGCCGCCGCCAGGCCCTCGGCCATTTGCCGGCCGATACGCAGGCATTCGGCCTGCGGCAGCCGTCCCGCTCGGCTGAGCGCGTCGTCGAGCGTCTCGCCGCGCAGCAATTGCATGGCCAAAAAGGGTAAGCCGCGATGCTCACCAACCTGGTAGACCGTGACGATGTGGGAGTGATCGATGGCGGCCGCCGCCTGTGCCTCGCGCAGAAAGCGTGCGCGGTGTTCGCGTCGATCCGCGAGCGACGGCTTCATCACTTTCAAGGCGACGCGTCGGCAAAGCTGAGGGTCCTCGGCTTCCCAGACCAGTCCCATGCCTCCGGTGCCCAGCAGGCGCAGTACGCGGAAGCCGCCGAAGCGGCCGATCTCGCCCTCGGAGACGGGAGGATCGAGAATCTGGTCGACCTCCCAGGCGTCGCTCATCGTATCGGCATCGGCGACCACGGTCTCACAATTGGCAGCTCTTTGGTCGGGCAGGCGCAACGTTGCCACGCGGTTGGCAACCTCGATAACGGCCGGATCTTCGGAAAGCTCCGAGGCGGCGTGCGCCGACGCGACGCTTTCTTCCGAGCTAGCCGCCAGCAGCTCTCGCACCGCTTGGCAGCAGCGCGCGCAACCAAGCAGGTGTTCTTCCAACTCCGTGGCTCTGTCCTCGGGAGCGAGCCCCGCCAGCAGCCGATCGAGCGTGGCGGGGTCGGGGCAAGTCACGACGTCAGTCATTCGCGAATTCCGTGTCGCCGGGGTCGAAGGGGCTTCGGCAGCCGTCCCTATGATAAATACGTGGCGAGCTGGCGAAACCTTGCGCGTAAAGGTAGCCCGAAAGGCCGTGAAAAGGCGACCGCCCGTCTCCGCCATCCTCGCCGCGCCGGGATCGTAACGACTTCACTCCAGCAGTCCGGCTAGTTCTTTTCGCAAACGTCGCATCACCCGGCACTTGGCGACGTACACCCCGTTTTCGCTGATCCCTAGTTCCCCGGCGATTTCGGCGGCCGGGCGGCCGTTCACCACGAATTCCCAGCAGGCCCTCCAGGTGGTCTCCTGGAACTCCGATCGCATGATCTTAAGCGCGGTGGCCGCCATGAACATCTGATGTTCTCGCTCCCAGCCGTTCGGGTCGTCGACCTGGTCGACCACCTTCGCCAGCCGATCTTGGTCGTGGTCGCGTGGCAGCGATTTCCGCCGCAGCCGGTCGCGCGCCTTGTTGAGCACGACGGTCCGCAACCAGCCGCGGAAGCTCTTTGTGGCGTCGTAATCGAAACGCGGCAGCTTCTCGATTAACGTGGCGAAAACATCTTGGACCAGGTCGGCATCGTCGGGCGGACGGATGCCCGACTGACGAACCCAATGAAACAAAAGCGGGGTGTAAAGATCGACGAGGCGCCGCCAGTCGCGGTCTGTTGCTGCCTGTCGAAGCCGCTGGAGGAGGCTGACGGAAGTCGTTTGCACAGAACGGTCGGGGTCGTGATGCGAGATCGGCCGTGGTCTGCCTGGCCCATCAAGTCCAATTGTCAGCCACAGCGATGCGAGAATCAAGCAAAGGTCAAGCTCCGGCCCGCGGCGGGCCAGCCGGTTTCCGCGCGGCCAGGTCGTCGGCGTCGATTCGTCGCCGACCATGATCGAGGCGGAACAAGCTCGTGCGGGAGATCGTCTGTCCTTTCTCACCGGCTGCGCTGAACGGAAAGGGTCGGGTTCCGGGTTCTTACACCCCATCCGAAAACCGGCGGCATGCGAGACGCCCGCACCACGATGCCGGTTCTCGGATAGGCTGCTAATGCAGATAACCGCGAGGCGCAAGCGGCCGCCGCGAACCGGACGCCGTGATCTGCCATAAGCCGGGCTCCTCGACGAATTGGCCCACGACCGTGAGAGGCACGCCCACCTGCTCGTCGGCTGTCATCTGCCGAGCGACTGGCGGCGGCACGGCCAGCACCAATTCAAAATCTTCGCCGTCGCTCAAGGCGTGGTCGAGGGGCGAGACTCTGTCGCCGCGCCGTCGGGCCAGTTCGTGGGCCGCTTTCGCCACCGGCACCGCCGCGAGGTCGAGCACGGCGCCGCAGCCGCTTCTCTGGGCCAGCCGGGCCAGGTCGAGCGAGAGCCCATCGCTGACGTCCATTCCCGCGTGGAGCTCGTAGCGTTCGTGCAGGAAGAGCGCCTCGCGGACGCGCGGCTCGAAATCAAGGTGTTTCCCCAGAATGCTGCCGCCGAATTCGCCCGTGACCACCACGGCGTCGCCCGGCCGCGCGCCGTCGCGTCGCAACACGCCCCGCTCGGTGACCTGCCCGACGGCCGTGATGCTCACCACGAGCGGACCGTCCCAGGTGTTCGTGTCGCCTCCGGCGATGGCGAGGCCGTGTCGTTCGGCCAGCGGCAGGAGTCCCTCGTAGAGCTCCGTGGCCATTTCCAGCGCGCCGACTCGCGGCAAAGCCAGCGCCACGACGGCCGCCAGCGGTCGAGCGGCCATCGCCGCCAGGTCGCTTAAGTTGACCGCGAGCGCCTTGTGCCCGATCCGTCTTGGCGACGCTTCGCCCAGTCGGAAGTCGACCCCCTCGGTGATCAAATCGACGGTGACCACGCACTCCGGGCGCGTCCCCAGGTCGAGCACGGCCGCGTCATCGCCGATCCCCAGCTTGAGGTTGGGGTGCCCGGGCAATCGTACTCGCAGCCAGTCCAGGAACTCGGTCTCCATAACGCCGACAGTAACCGCACACGGCCAGCTTGCAAAGGTTGCCGGGGCAATCACGCCAGCATTAATCCGTGTATAATTCCCCTTGCCTAGGTCGAGGGTTGTCAGTATTCTCCGGCTCATTTCCGTTCCGACAGTGGTTCTCGACGCTCATCAGGGTGCAAACCGGCTCACTGCCCAAGCGCGACTAGGACTCGCCGCCGCGGCGCTGAGCGTGCTTGTTCCCCTGGCTGTAGCAGCCTGGCTGCGTCCCAATCCCAACGGGTTTGGCACGCACCGGCAACTCGGGCTCCCGCCTTGCACGATCGTTTGGTTGTTTGGCTTTCGCTGCCCGTCGTGCGGCATGACCACCTCGTGGTCGCATGCCGTCCGCGGTCAGTGGTTTCAAGCGATCGGCAGCAACGCGGCCGGAACCCTGCTGGCGGCGATGGCAATGGTGGCCGGCCCTTGGCTGCTCGTCTCGGCAACGCGGGGACGATGGCTGGTGGGCCGGCCGGGCGACCGAACCTTAGCGGTGTTCGCGGGCGCGGTGATCGTCACCGCGCTTTTTGACTGGGTCTATCGTTTGGGATTTCAGGGATGACCGAACGACGCATGTTGAAGTACACGGTTTGGCTCGTGCTCCTCGCGGCAACGGCACTCATCACCCAGGCGGGATGCCTGAAGGCGATCACGATCGTCGGGTATCTCGTCAAGGGGACGAACGACGAGGCCGATTTCAACGGTCTGAAAGACAAAAAGGTCGCCGTCGTCTGCCGGCCGCTCGTCGAATTGAAGTACGGGGCGGGAACCGTGGTCAACGACCTGGCCGAGCGGGTTGGCCAGTTGCTCCGTCAGAACGGCAAGAAAATAAAGGTAGTCAAACAGAGCGAGGTCAATAGCTGGACCGACGAGAACCCCGACCAGGAACTGGGGGAACTGGGCGAAGGCGTCAAGGCCGACATGGTGCTCGGCATCGACCTGGAAGAGTTCAGCCTCTTCCAGGGCCAGACGCTCTATCAGGGCAAATCTCAAGTGAAGTTGACGGTGTGGGACGTGAGCAAGGGCGACATCGTCTGGTCGAAGCCCATGCGGCAGGTTGTCTGGCCGGCTCGCGGCGGCAGGCCGGCTCAAGATGAGCCCCTACAGCAGTTCCAGCGCGAATACATCGAAGTGCTGGCGTCCGAAATCGGCAACCACTTCTACCCGCACGACCACTTCAGCCGGAACACGGAACTCGATCCGTAACAAGGCGGTTTGCGGGCAGGGAGACGCCGACGGACTCGTCGTCGCCCTTTCTTATTCTGCGGCCCGCAGTGTTTCCGGCAGGGTCGAGCCCAGGAACCGGTACCGGCATCTGGTCCGGTCAAAACGGTAGATGGCCATGCTGGTCGTCGGCGTCGGCTCGGTGGCGCTGTAGCCGGTCAACATGCGCTGAATCGTTTCGCTTACCGGCAGGGCGATGTTTCCGGGAGGCAAGAGGGACGCCGGTACCTCATATTGGAAACCGTCATACGGCCCCCCGACGAATTCAACCCGCGTTCGCTCACTCGACTCCATGGCGCTTATTCTCCGCGTTTCGTTCTCGCCCGTCTCGTTCTCGCCCGTCTCGTTCCGCCAGGTTCGACGTGGGCGCGCCTTCGCCTGGCAGCGTGGGAAGGTCGCAAGAAACGTGCCGCAATTCCTCGGTCCAGTTTGACGAGAGGACGACACACGCCGGCGCGGCAGCGGACTGCGCCTCGGAAGCTGCGGTCGTCATTTCCGCGTTTGGCTTTTGCCCAGTTCTTCCCACAGGTGAGCGCTCGCCTTGATGCCCCGATGAAAATCGGCCAGGCGGAATTTCTCGTTGGGACTGTGGGTGTTGTCGTCGTTCAGACCCCACCCCAAAAGCAACGTGTCGACGCCGAGCTGCTGGCGGAAGGTCGAAACGACCGGAATCGACCCCCCTTCGCGGATGTAAACCGGCGCGCGGCCGAAGCCAACCTCGACGGCCCTGGCCGCCGCCTGAACATAAGGACTGTCGAGCGGCACCACCACGCCCGGAGCGCCGTGGAAAGCGATCAACTCCATCTTGATGCCGGGCGGCAAAAGACGCTTGAGCATCGCCTCCAGCTCGGCATGAATCTTTTTTGGATCCTGCCGCGGCACCAGACGAAAACTGAATTTGGCGCCCGCCTTGGCGGGCAAAACGGTCTTTGAACCTTCCCCCTGGTAGCCGCTCCACAGGCCGTTGATGTCGAAGGTCGGGCGTGCCGAGCGGCGCTCCAGTGTACTGTAGCCCACCTCGCCGGCCACGGCCGTGATTCCCAACTCGCGGCAGAACTCCTCGTCGCTGAACTTCAAGGCGGCGAACTGCCGCCGCTCCGCCTCGGTGAGCGGCTCGACGTCGTCGTAGAAAGTCGGGATTTGAACCTGACCTTCCCGGTTGATCAGGGCCGAAAGCATCTGCGTGAGGGCGTTGGCGGGGTTCATCACCCCTCCCCCGAACGTGCCGGAGTGCAAATCCTGCTTCGGGCCGGTGAGGCGCAACTCGAAGTAGGCGATGCCGCGCAATCCGTAGGTAATGGCCGGCTGATCGGGCCCGAACTGGCTGGTGTCGCTAATCACGACCACGTCGCACGCCAGCCGCTGGCGGTTGGCGGCGATGAACTGTTCCAGATGCTGGCTGCCGACCTCCTCCTCGCCTTCGATCAAGAACTTGACGTTCACCGGCAGCCGCCCCACGGCGCGCATCCAGGCTTCGACGCTTTTGACATGGGTGAGCATTTGCCCCTTGTCGTCGGTGGCGCCACGGGCGTAGAGGTTGCCGTCTCGCCGAGTCGGCTCAAACGGCGGGGAGATCCATTCATCGAGTGGGTCGGGGGGCTGCACGTCGTAGTGCCCGTAGACGAGCGCCGTCGGCGCACCCGGCGCACCGAGCCATTCGGCATAGACAATCGGGTGCCCCGGCGTTTCGCACAGTTCGACGGACATGCCAAGGGCCTGAAATTGGCCGACGACCCAGTCCGCCGCCCGGCACACGTCGGCCCGATGGCGGCTGTCGGCGCTGACGCTTGGAATGCGCAAAAGCTCGCAGAGGTCGTTCTCAAAGGCCCCGGCCTGTTCGGCCAGGTAGTCGTCGATTTGCAGCATAATTGGCTCCTTTGTGGGCTATCCACTATACTGTTCGGTGGCCGATCCGACTACGCGGAGCGGTGGTCGGTCGTGCTCAAACGGTGTTGCCGGTGGCGAACGGCTTCGGGCCGACGGGGGTGAGCCGGCTGTCGGCGGTATCCTGTTTTGTGGTGCAGCTTCCCGCTGCGTAGAGACGGCCGAGACGGCCGCACCAGAAGGAGGATATGGCGTGGTTGGTCCAAGGAGTTCACGTGCCTGAATCTGTCGTCGCAGAACCGGGCGAAGTCGAAGTCGCGCCCAAAAAGAAACAGCAGCCGCGCAGCAAGCCGAAACGCCAGCCCCGCTACAACGTCGTCTTGTGGGATGACGACAAGCACACCTACGCCTACGTGATCATCATGCTTCAGGAGCTGTTTGGCCATCCGATCGAGAAGGGCTACGAGCTGGCGAAAGAGGTCGACACGCGCGGCCGAGCCTGCGTGCTGACCACGACCAAGGAGCATGCCGAGCTGAAACGCGACCAGATTCACGCCTACGGCAAGGACGACCTGATCGACGGCTGTCAGGGCTCGATGTGGGCCACGATCGAACCGATCGAGTCTTGAGGCGGGGGCGGAGATGGCGAACGCAAAAATCGACATCGTCGGACCGGACGAGATTCCGCTCATCGCCGAGCTTTACTGCCAGATTTACCGGCCGGCGAAGGACACGGAATTCTTCCGCCGCCGTTTCCTGGGCCGCTACAACGGGCTGCGGCTCATCGCCAGCCTCGACGAACGGCCGGTTGGCTTCTTTCTTGGTTTCGAGTTGAAGCCGAGCGTTTTCTTTTCCTGGCTCTACGGGGTGCTGCCCGACTTCCGACGCAAGGGGATCGCCTCGCAGTTGATGGACGCCGTACACACTTGGGCGGCCGAGCACGGCTACGCGTGGATCCGCTTCGAGTGCCAGAACGAGCACAGGCCGATGCTCCACCTGGCAATCGCGCGTGGCTACAACCTCGTGGGTATTCGCTGGGATCCCGATTTGGGCACGAACCTCGTGATCTTTGAGAAGGAATTGCCACAGGAGGAATCGGCCGCCGGCGAAGAAGCGGAGTAGCCTGACGGCATGACGTCTCGGCCCGGCTCGTTCGTCTGCGTGTCCGTCCGTTTTGGAACTTCCACCCGCCCTCACCCCGGCCGACGCCCGGAGGAAGAGGGAGAAAGCGGTAGGGTGGGACGAGCGCCGCGAGTCCCACCGCAAAAACGTACGGGGGTGTAAGCAGCAAACACGAAGGCAAAATACGTCTGGGTTTTGTTCATTTGCGTGCCCGTCTGTTTTGGCGCTTCCAGCCGCCCTCACCCCGGCGCCCTCTCCCAAAGGGAGAGGGAGAAAACGATCAGCGAGTATCGGGGGCGCCCGTTTTGCTTTTCAGCCGTTCCAATCGCGCGCGGACGGCGGCGCCTTGGGGATTGATCTGCAAGGCCCGCTCATAATGCTCGCGGGCCGCTTCGAGCCGCCCCGACTGCTCTTCCGCGATCCCCAGATTGTCGAGCACCAGAGGGTTGTTCGGGTCTAATTGTCGGGCGCGCTCAAAATACTCGGCTGCCTCCGCAGGGCGGCCTCTGTGTCCCATTACGACTCCCATGTTGAAGTTGGGGGCGAAGAGCGTCGGGTCGATCTCCAGGGCTCGGAGGAACCGCCGTTCGGCTTCTTCTTCCTGCCCACGGATGAAGAGCGCTTTCCCGTAGTTGCCCTGGGCGGTGCTGCTCTCCGGCGTCAGGGCCAGGGTGTGTTCCCATAAGCGGATATCGTCGTGCCATACCTGCACCTGCCGGCTCGTCAGTTCGGCGCAGACGCATAGCGAAATGACCGCGGCGGCGGCCATCATCCATCGCAGACCGCGGCGGCCGAACGTCAGATCGTAAGCGCCCCAGCACAACATGACCAACAGTCCGACCATGGGCAGGTACATGTAGCGATCGGCGGTCGCGTGCCGACCGAGTTGCACCAGCCCGATGACGGGCAGCAGCGTAATCAGGAACCAGAACCAGCCCATGCCCAGGTAGGGAAGCGACTTCAGCACCCGCACCACAAGCAAGGTTACGGCCAAGAGCAGTACCATCGCTCCGAGCGGCTTCCACAAAGGCAGCTCCCCCGGATGCGGATACAGGACGACCAGGTCGACCGGCCACAACGTTTGCCAAAGGTACGTGACGTAATTCATGGGTACGATCGCCAGTCGCTGTGGCAGGGTGAGCGATCGGCCGTACTCCATGGCGCCGCTGCGCCCCTGCAGCAGCACCGACACCGCGCCGAAGGCGGCGCTGATCAAGAAGAACGGCAGTTTCTCGGCGATGAGTCTGCCCATCGAGGTCTGGCCGGGAGCCGTCGAAGCCGCCTCGCGCCGCCAGCGGCCCAGCGGCCAGACGTCCAGCAGCAACAGAACCAACGGCAGCGTGATGCCCATTGCTTTCGACATCAGGCTGAAGAGAAACAAGCTGACGCACAGGGCATAGCCCCATCCCTTCCCGCGGCGGGCGTAGGCTTGCCATGCCAGGATGCTCAGCAGCAGAAAGAACATGCTGAGCACGTCCTTCCGCTCGGAGATCCAGGCGACCGATTCGACGTGCAGGGGGTGCAGACCAAAAAAGGCCGCGGCGCAGGCGCTGCGGCCCGCCGCGCTCGTCAGCTTGTTCAGCAACCAAAAGACGAGCACGGTGTTGGCGACGTGGAAAGCGAGGTTCATCGCGTGGTAGCCGGCCGGATTCAGCCCGAAGAGCCGATAGTCAAGCTCCAGCGAAAGCCACGTGAGCGGGTGCCAGTTGCCCAGGTAGGTGGTGGTGAAGGCCCAGTTGACCGAGGCACGGGTCAAACCCATCCGCACGACGTTGTTCTCGTAGACGTACACGTCGTCGTCGAGATTGACAAACTCGAAATCGCTCGACAGGACGCCGATGTACGCGAAACCGGTCGCCAGCGCGAGGCCGGCAGCGATCAACAACTCTAAGATGGGTCGACGCATAGACGTGCCAACGGAGCGTGCACTAGGGCGAACGGGCAGAACCTTCCGCGACCATCCTCAACTCATGCCTGATACCGGGCCCGTTGTCAATCGTTGAGCGGCTGCGTGCTGCGCAGGTAGGCAAACAGGTCGCGAACATCCTGGTCGCTCAGGCTGGCGATGAGGCCTTCCGGCATGAGCGATTTGCGCTGGGGAGCCAGCTCTTCGATCTCGCTCTGTTCGAGGGAAACGGTTTGCCCGTCGGCCGTGCGCAGCACGAGCACCACGTTGTCGCGTTCAACCAGGAAACCGCTCACGACGCGGCCGTCCGCGGTCAACGCCTGGTAGGTTTCAAAGCCTTCGCGGACTTCGGCGCTCGGGTTGACGACGTTGATCAGCATGTTGGCCACATCGTCGCGCTTGTAGCTCGTCAAATCGGGGCCGATCTTGCCGCCCTGGCCGAACAGCGTATGGCACTTCGCGCAGCTCGCGGTGAACAGTTTCTTGCCGCCGTAGGGGCTCCCCGACCCGCCGCGGATGGTCTCGGTGAGCCGTGCGATCTGCTCTTGCATCTGGGCCGTCGTCGCCCCTTCGACATTGCCAAAGTGCTTCGTCACCAGCTCGGCGATGTGCGGATCGCGGTGAACCGTGAGGCTGCGGGCCACGTCGGGCGGAATGGTCGAGGCGTCGAAGTTGCCGGCGTCGATGGCCTCCAGCAGCGTCAGCGACGACGATTTGCGGCCCGCCAGCAGGCTCTGGGCGACGCTTCGCACGTCGTCGGTCCACTGCGAATAGCCGGCAAGAACCGCCGGTGCGATCTCCGGAGCATCGTACCTCGCCAGCGCGGCCAGCGCGGCGACCCGCAGCCCGTCGTCGGAAGTCGACTGCAAAAGCTTTAAAAGCACGGGCACGGCCTGCGGCTGGCGCACCTCGCCGAAAATCTGAACGTATTGCAGGCGCTGGCTGGCGTCGGTCTTGTCGTCGGCGATGAGGGCCAACGCTTGCGAGACCGCCTCGGCTTTTCCCTGGCGCAAAGCGAGGGTGAGCGACTGGCCTCCGAAGCGGGTCATGGCATCGACCAGTTCGTCTGGCAAGCCCGTCAGCGAGCGGCCCTGAAAGGCTTCTTCAAAACCGCGCATCAGCGTCTTTCGCTCCTCGTCACTGGGCGCCAGGTTCAAGAGCTTGGCGCAGGTAACGAGGTCCTTGCGGCTGCCGGTGGCCGCATAGCGACGCATCAGCCTGTGGAGGAGGTGCCTGGTGACAAGCGGGCGTTGCCAAACGGCCGGATCGTTGAACAGGCCGACCACCGCATCCCTGTCGCTTTCCGCCTTGGCTTCAATGGCCCACCACAGCAAGAGCGGCAAGTGAACGTCGTCGAGATCTTCGTCATGGGCCAGCAAGCCGCGGACGATCGGCAAAGCCTCATCCGCGGACAGGCGCCGGGCCGTGCAGGCAAGCTGGCTGCGAACTTCGATGTTCGACTCGGACTGGGCGATTTGCGACAGCCGGGAAGCAAGCTCGGGCGCCATGGCGCCCCGATCGCCCAGCAGCCGCACGCTCCACAAGCGAACGTAAGGATCGGCGTGGTTCAGGCCCATCATGGCCGCGGGGCCGTCGAATCCACCGCACAAATTGAGCGCCCAGAGGGCTTCCAACGGGAACTGTTCCCGCGACGGGGTTTTTCGATCCGACGTTTCTTCAAGGTGCTGCCGGAGCTCGGCGACGACCGAAGCGTCCTTGCGGTCGCCGAGGAGCCGCAGCGCGGTATGCCGAAACCACTTGTTTGAGTGGCTCAGTTGGCCGACCAATTCGCTTGAGGAGAGCTTCGAGAGATCGAACGGTTTGAGGGGCGCGGCGCTTTTGCTCCGCAGGCGGTAGACGCGGCCGGTGGAGGTGTCGACCTTTCCTTCGTGGTGTCGCAGATGGGCGATCTGCCCTTCGTACATGTCGCAGACGTACATCGCGCCGTCCGGCCCCACCGTGATCGCCACCGGCCGGAACCAATCGTCGGTCGACGTGATGGCGTAGCCGACGTCCTCGGTCTTAAACGTCGAGCCGTCTGGCGACAGTTGGCTCATCACCACGTGGCTCTGCAGGGGAGCCACGCCAAACAGGCGCCCCTGGTAGGCCGGCGGCAGGGCGCCCCCCTCGTAGATGACGAACGCGTGGGTGAACCGCGGCACGGCCGCGTGTTTCATGGCCGGGAAATAGCCGAACGTGTAGGGGTTGGAAAGAGGCCCGTGCTTGCTGAACCCTTTTTGAAAATATCCGCCCTGGACGTAGTGAAAGCCGCGCGTGTCGCCGCCGTTGTGGCCGGAGTAGATGCGGCCGGCCGAATCGATTTCCAGGCCGAAGGCGTTGCCCCCTCCCTCGGCGAAAATCTCGTAGCGGCGTTGCTCGGGGTGGTATCGCCAGATGAGCTGGCCCATCGAGTGGACCGGCTTCTTGTCGAGACCCGGCCGCACGATGTCGCCGCTGACCGTGCTCCCCTGGCAGGCGTAGAGCCAGCCGTCGGGACCCCATCGCAGGTTGTTGGCGCACGAGTGGGTGTCTTCCAGACCGAATCCTTGCAGGTGGACTTCGGGATCTCCGTCGGGTACGTCGTCGCCGTCGCGATCGGCGTAGAAGAGCAAGTATGGCGGATTGAGCACCCAGACGCCGCCGCGGCCCCGCGCGAAGCTGGTGACGATGTTCAGGCCGTCGATAAACGTCTTTTGTTTGTCGAATTTGCCGTCGCCGTCGGTGTCTTCATGGATGGTGATCTTGTCGAGGCCGCGAAAATGGTTGGGCGGCGGAGGCGGAACCTTATCGTAGGTGGCCCGCAGAAATTTGTCTTCGCTCAGGATTTTCAGACCGGCCGGATAGGGGTACTGAATGTACTCGACGACCCACATCCGCCCACGCTCGTCGAAGTCGATAAACAGCGGCTGGCGGACATCGGGTTCACACAGCACCTGCTCGACGACCAGGTCGTCGGGAGTCTTCAGAGCGGCCAGCGCCTCCGCCGGCGGTTTGGCTTGCTGATCGGTGCCGGTGGCGGCGTAAGCAGGTGGAGTGACGGCGTACGCAACGAGGCACAGGAGGATGAGGCACAACAGGAGACGCCGCGTCGAGCGGGTGAGGCAGGAGCTGAACATTTTGGAGCAGAGAAGGCGGGGTCAGGCAGGTGGGTAGGGCCGCAATCGTAACGGCCGGGGAAGGTTTTGATCACCGGCCCACACTCACCCGAAGCGTAAGCGAGGGAAGTGGCGTCGTGCCCCCCTCGCTTACGCTTCGGGTGAGTATCAGGCCAGCCCGCGCGCCGGGCTGGTAAATGATCCGGCTTAGCGGCACTACCAGCCTACAAAGCAGCCTCCGTGATGTCGAGTTTTCGAGTCTTCCCGGCGTTCCCGCGAACGGATGCCGTTGTCCTCCCTCTCCCCTCGGGAGAGGGCCGGGGTGAGGGCGGCCGGCACGCCAATCGACAATCGCACTCCCCCACGTTGCGGCACATCGCGTGTGGCTACCGCGACGGCAAATACTTGCCACCGCCGGAGCGGAGCACGGATTACATTCTGTGCAGTGAACTGTAATTCAGACGTAAGTTTCTGCAATAGCCGCGGAGGAACGTGCAAACACGGATCAAGCGACTGAATTCGACGAAAACTCGATGATTGAGGAGGAACTGAACGCGTCAACGCATTAACGACTGCACCTTCGCGCACGCTGGGCCGCGGCCATCCTCGGCTAATCACATCAAGCCCGGCCCGCGGTTTCGTCTGAATGGCAGCGCCGTTAACGTCGCGCCGGCGGACGCCAGCTTCCCACAATGAGTGCGCCAGCGGGTGATGATACCAAGGCAGCCCGGGAGCGAGGTTAGCGGCCGAGGAGTTTCTCGCGCGCGTCCAGGCGGAGGCACTGCTCGTCGATGAGAACCGGGGCGGCCTTGAGGGCCTGCTTGAACCCGAGAGCGGTGAACGTGATTTCTCCTTCGCTCGGCGAGGCCAGGCTAATGCACCACCGATAGTCCTGCTCACTCGATGCCGGCTTATGTGGATTCGTTGCCAGACGCGAGATCTCAGCAATTGGAAGTGGATAGGCGAGGGTCGATTCGGCGTAGCGAATGGCGATCGCCAAGGAGGCGACGCCGTGAAAGACCAACGTGGCCGGCGCGACGCGAAACCTGCCCTCCTCGTTTTCGCAACACCACTCGCAAATGAAGTCGATGTCGAGGAGGAGCTCGCTGGTCCAGTCGCCCTCGCTCGGCTCCCCTACGCGAAACGAGATTCCCCAGATATGACAGTCGTGCCAGGAGATCTGGTTAAAGTCCGAATCGGACAACTGCACGAAGCGGCCGGCGATGGGGTCGTTGGGCATGCCCCAATTTAGCCGGCACGGGGCACCGATCAAAAACCGGCGGTCCCTGGCAGCGCACCGAACCGACTCCACCGTGGCAACCGCCGCCAGTGTAACCTTGCCGCCTAACGCCGCCGGCCTTGCGGGGCGGTGGCGGAAGGCACTTTGGTTTCGGATTGGCCAAAGCCCTTCCGGTACACTTCCTTGTCAGACTCACCTGACTCAACGGGCGACAGGCCGTCGACTGCCTCAACCTGCACCAGCACGATGAACGCGACCTTGCCGCCCGACTCCTCCGCCTCGTTCGGCGCGGGTGTTTCCGGCGAGCGTTCGGCATCCGGTCGATCTCCGGCGAAGGTTCCCACCACGAGGACCTGTGCGGGCAACAGCCTGGCGGCCGTATCGATCTCGCGTACCGATAATCGAGGCAGTTTCTGACCTTCGATGACAAGCTCGTCGTTGTTGTCGCACCAGCTTTGCCGCGCACGCAGTTCGAGACGCACCGATCCATCTTCGTCAGCCGTCGCCACCATGTCGACGCGTGTGCCATACTCTTGGTAGGTGCAATGCTTCGCCTTGTCGAGAATCGGGATCATCCCGCCCACCTGGAATTGAGCCGGTCGGCCGCTAACGGTCACCATCTTCGGTTCCGCGAGAACCTTTACGTTTGCCTTCTCGCCCCATTCTTTAAGCCGCTGTCGCAACCGATCGCGGTCGAGAACCATTCCCGCCTCGATCTGTTGACGGTCGCGGTCGGGTGAGTGCGCCAATTCTTGAATGCCGCCAACGGCCTTCGGCGTCGCAGGGCCAGGGTTCGATTCGGCCTTCTCGAGTCGCTTGGGCGAGACTTCCAGCATTTGCACTTCGATCAGCAACTGCGGTTTGTCGTCCACCGCCTTGCGGAGTTCTCGAATCTCGGCCTGTAGCGCCTTCAAGTCGGCGAGTTTCTTCTCCAAGAGGGCGGCGTTGGTGGTCTGGGCCGGCGGCGACGCTTTGTGCGGCACCGGCGCAGGTTCTGCCCCGGCAGTCACGGCCGGAATGAACGTCGCGATGAGCATCAGGAAGCCTAACCGCATGACCTGGTCCTCCTCGACTCAAGAGTGATTGTGCTTCGGCTTAACGCAATGCAACACCCACGAGGGTGCCGCTAGCGGGCGCGATAGGCCGACTCGATGAGCACCGTCTCGACCGGCAGCTTCTTGAAATCGTCCCGGTCTTCCACCTCCACGGCGGAGATTTTTTCCAGGACCTCCAACCCCTCCACCACTTCGCCGAAGACGCAATAGCCATAATCCTCCGGCGAGTCGCCGTGATGGTCGAGGTGCGGATTGTCGCTGAGATTGATGAAGAACTGGCACGTCGAACTGTCGATCTCGTCGGGCTGGCGGGCCATGGCCACCGTGCCGCGCACGTTCTTGCGGCCGTTGTCGGCCTCGTTCGGAATCGGATAGCGGCCCGCCCGCTCGGAGAGGTCAGCCGTATACGCCCCCCCCAGGACGATATATCCCTTGTCGACCTGATGGAAAATGGTCTGGTTGTAAGAACCGTTCTCCACATAGGTGAGGAAATTGTTGACGGTCCGCGGGGCGGCCTGCGGATCGAGCTTGATCGTCAGGTCACCCAGGTTCGTCTTGAGCGTGACCGTCGGATAGTAGGGACCACGCGGTTGAGGTTGCTTGGACGTTTTGCCGCCCTGGGCGACCGAGCCCGCGCCGTCGTTCGCGGGCGGGTCGTCGGCTCCGCCCGTCTCCTCGGTGCCCCTGTCGTCGGTTGCCGTCTGGTCGGACGAATGGCTGCAGCCGCCAGAAAGAAGGGCGATCAGGCTGAGCGCCGTTAGGGCGGTGGGTGCAAAACGGCGAACGAACATCAACGCCTCCCTGCGGGTTTACGATAGACGGCCCGGCGCGTGTGCCGCTGCGGGGCGGCTTCCTCTTTCCGCCTTCGTCGGTCGGCAGGCCGGACACTGGCGGCGTATCATCCTCGAACGGGCTGTTTCTCGCAATAGGAGTCGAAAAGTGGCCCGGCGCGCCCCGTTTGCTAAAATAGGATCATGTCTAGCCGTTGGTTCAACGTGGCCGTGGTCGGCTTCTGGCTTCTGACCATGAGCTGGCTGGTGCGGGAAAAAATCCTCCCTTCGCTTGTGGTCGGAGACCCGCCCACCTACCGCACGATCCTGGCCGACCGCGAATCGCGGGAAACCCCGGTAAGCTGGTCAATTTCGCTCAACGACTCGCCTCTGGGTTGGGCCGAGGCCCGCAACCGCGTGCTCGACAACGGCGTGACCGAAATGACGAGCCACGTGCACCTCGCCCGGCTGCCTCTGTCGGAAGTCGCGCCCGGTTGGATGAATTCGTTGATGAAGTTGCTCGCCAGCTCGCGGGAGTGGAGCGAGTTGCAGCTCGCGGTCGACGCCCAGAGCAGCCTGGAAATCGATCCGCTGGGGCGGTTGATGGGCTTTTATTCGCGGGCCCTGCTGGGCAGCGAAACCTCCTTGCCCGACGATCTGCGCCTCGAAGGGCCGACCCCGCCGGGCGCCGTGCAGATCACAATCCAGGGGGTGGTCGAGGGGGCGCAGTTGAAGCTGAAGGCCCGCACCGGCCAGCTCGTCTATAACACCGCGGCCTATCTGCCGCCCAACGCCCTGATGGGCGATGCCCTCTCGCCCCAAGGCCGCTTGCCCGACCTCAAGGTCGGCCAGTCTTGGACGATGCCGGTCTACAGCCCGTTGCGCCCGCCCACGGCGCCGGTAGAAGTGCTGCATGCCACGGTCGACCGGCGCGAGCCGATTTTGTGGCGCGACGAGGTCGTGGCCACCTTCGTGGTCGTCTATCGCAGCGACCCGGGCACGGAGCTATCGAATAACCAGGTCGCGCGGGCCAAGGCGTGGGTGAGGGACGACGGCATGGTCTTGAAGCAGGAGATCACCCTGATGGCGTCGCGGCTGACGTTTGAGCGGAAGTAACGTCCGGAACGATCGAGTGTCGCACGATGATAGAATTGGAGAATGTAAGCCGGACCTATGGCAGCAAGATGGCCGTGAACGGACTCAGCCTCGCCGTGCGTCCAGGCGAGCTGTTCGCCTTCCTGGGGCCGAACGGCGCCGGCAAGACCACGACCATCAAAATGCTGGTGGGACTCTTGCGGCCGACGTCGGGGCACGTGCGATTGGGCGGCTTTGACGTGGTGGCCGAGCCGCGCCGCGCGTGCGCCCTGCTCGGCTACGTACCCGACGTTCCCTTCCTCTACGACAAGCTGACCGGCCGGGAGTTTTTGCACTTCATCGCCGGCATGTACGGCTACGATCATCGCGCCGCCCAGGAGCGCGTGCGACGCGAAATGGACCATTTCGAGCTAGACGGTTTCATCGATGAGATGACGGAAGCCTATTCTCACGGCATGAAGCAACGGCTCGTGTTCGCCGCGGCTCTGCTGCACGATCCGGCGGTGCTCGTCATCGACGAGCCGCTGGTGGGCCTCGATCCGCGCAGCTCGAAGCTGGTCAAGGATCTCCTGCGGGCCCGGGCCGCCGCCGGAACGGCCATTTTCATGTCGACCCACCTGCTCGACGTGGCCGAGCAGATCGCCGACCGCATCGGCATCGTCGACCAGGGCAAGTTGCTCTGGGTCGGCACGCTGGGCGAGCTGCGCGGCCGGCTGGCGTCGCAGCACACGCTGGAGCAACTGTTCCTCGACGTGACGTCCAGCGGCGGCGCCGAAAGGCTGGCCGGGTTGTCGACTGCCTCCACCGTTGTACCTTCCACGGCGGAGTAACCGGTGAGCTCGCTCTCTCTGCCGTCCCCGTCGCCGCTGTCACCCCTTTCCCCCACGACGGTCACGGTGGCGGACCCCGCCGTCGACTCGGGGTTGCTCTCGCCGCCGGAGGAAGCTCGCCGTTTTCGCTGGCTGCGGCGACGCATCGCCGCCAACCACCTGCGTCAGACGCTGGCCCATTCGCGGCTGCGCTTTTCGATGGTGACGCTCCTCACCGGGATCCTCTGGATCGGCCTGTTCCAGTTGTTTGCGGAAGGCTTTCAGTTCCTCAACGTGATGATTCCCGACCAGGTGATGCACGACGACACCGCGCGGGCCGTCTTCAGCATCTTTTTCGCCTCGCTGACGTTGATGCTCGTCATTTCCACCGGCATCATCCTCTACGGCGGCCTCTTCCGTTCGCCCGAGGTGCAGTTTCTGTTCTCGCTGCCGGTGCGGTCCGAGCGGATATTCTTGCACAAGTTCCAGGAAGCGATGCTCTTCAGCAGTTGGGGATTTTTGCTCCTGGGCACTCCCATGCTCGTGGCCTACGGGTCGGTTGAGCATTCGGGCTGGTATTATTTCCTCGTCTTGTTGCCGTTTCTGATCGGCTTTGCTTACATTCCGGGCAGCTTGGGCGCGATGGCCGTTTTGGTCGTGGTTCGCTGGCTGCCGCGGCGAAAGATGCGGTCTTTGGCCATCGGCGCCGCGGCGGCGGCCGCGCTCGTCGCGGGCGGCGTACTTGTGGCCTGGTTCGTCACGCGACGCGCCGAAACCGACCTGCTCACGCCCGGCTGGTTCCAGGAGATACTCGACCGCTTGCGGTTCAGCGAGACGCGGCTTCTGCCGAGCTGGTGGCTCAGCTCGGGCCTGCTCGAAGCAGCACAGGCGAGCGTCGATACCGAGAACGGCCGCGCGGCCACGGCCGAAAGCTTCAAATTCCTCTCACTCACCCTGTCGAACGCGTTGCTCTTGCACCAGGTCGCCCTGTGGCTGTCGACGCGGCTCTACCGGAGGGCCTATCACTCGCTGCACAGCGACCTTTCGGGAAGCAAACGGCCGCGGGGCAGAATGATCGACGGAATCGTCGAGCGGATGGCCTTCTTCCTCACGCCGCAAATGAGGCTGCTCATTGTCAAAGACCTGCGCCTCTTCCGCCGCGACCCGGTGCAGTGGCTGCAGTTTTTGATCTTCTTCGGCCTGTTGGCCCTGTACTTCCTCAACATCCGTCGGCTGAGTTACGACGTGAATTACGCCAACTGGGTGAACATGATCAGCTTCCTCAACCTTTCGGTGGTCGGGCTGATCCTCTCGACGTTCACCACGCGGTTTATCTTTCCGATGATCAGCCTGGAGGGGCGGCGGTTTTGGATTCTGGGCCTTTTGCCGGTGCGCCGCGAGACCATCCTGCTCAGCAAGTTTCTCTTCGCGTCGATCGGCTCGGTCGTCCCCTGCACTCTGCTGGTGGTGCTAAGCGATTCCATGCTGCGCGTCTCGCCGCTTGTGCTGGCGGTTCACGTGCTGGCGTGCCTCTTGTTCTGTTCGGGTTTGTCGGGCATCGCCGTGGGGCTGGGAGCAAAAATGCCCAACCTGCGCGACGATTCGCCGTCGCGCATCGCGGCCGGTTTCGGCGGCACGCTCAACCTGATCCTGAGCACGGCCTACGTCGCCGCCGTGGTGGCGCTGACCGCGGTCCCCTGTCACTTTTATCTGGCCGCCGAGGGCATCGCTCCCTTGGGGAGTTGGCAGCGCGAGCGGATAGGCCAGCTCATGGCCGGGGGAAGCATCGCCAGCATCGCCCTCGGACTGATTGCCACGATCGTGCCGTTGCGAATAGGCTACAAAGCATTCAGGGAGTTGGAATTTTAGAAGGAGGGGGCTTGGGATTTAGGTCTTGGGACCTAGAAATGAGCGCTCAACGGTTTCCGTCTAAAACCTAAGACTTAAGACCCAAGACCCAAGCTCTGAGACTTATGTCTAGTTTCGATCGCACGCTGGCGCAGAGTGACGAAGATCTCCGCCGTGCGCGTGAGCGGAGCTTGCAGCCGACTAGACCCCCTTTGCAGGTTCCCGGGTACCGGGCCGAACGCTTTCTGGGGGCGGGCGCCTACGGCCAGGTCTGGGTCGCGGTCGACACAAACACGGGCCGCCGGGTGGCGATCAAGTTTTACCTGCACCGGGGCGGCCTCGACTGGAACATTCTCACCCGCGAAGTAGAGCGGCTGGCCCTGTTGTTCGCCGACCGCTACGTGGTGCAGCTCATCGAAGTCGGTTGGGACAGCGATCCTCCCTACTTCGTCATGGAGTACCTGGATCACGGCTCGCTGGCCGACCGGCTCAACGCCGGGCCCGTCTCCGCGCAGGAAGCGGTCGAGTTGTTCCGCGACGTGGCGGTCGGTCTCGTTCACGCGCACGGCAAGGGCATTCTGCACTGCGACCTGAAACCGGCCAACGTGCTGCTCGATCAGGACGGCCTGCCGCGGCTGGCGGACTTCGGCCAGTCGCGTCTTTCGCACGAGCAGACGCCGTCGCTGGGGACGCTGTTCTACATGGCCCCGGAGCAGGCTGACTTGCACGCCGTGCCGGACGCGCGGTGGGACGTTTACGCTCTGGGGGCCCTGCTCTACGCCATGCTCACCGGCGACCCCCCTTACCGTAGCGAGCAGGCGGTCGCCGAGATGCAGCAGGCCGGCAACCTGGAAGCACAACTGGCCCGCTACCGCCGGGCGATCGAGCAGGCACCGCGGCCCAAGGCGCATCGTCGGGTGCCGGGCGTCGATCGGGCGCTCAGCGACATCATTCATCGTTGCCTGGCGGTCGACGCGCACAAACGGTACCCCAACCCCCAGGCCGTGCTCGACGCCCTGCATCTGCGAAACACGCGTCGGGCGCGCCGGCCGTTGCTCGTGCTGGGGCTGATTGGTCCCATGATCCTGCTGGGGATCGCTTCCTTCTTCGGCTACAACGTGTTTGAAACGTCGCTCAGCGATTCGCGCGCCGCACTCACCTATCGCGTGCTGGAGAGCGACCGGTTCGCCGCCCAGTTCGTGGCCGAGACGGTGGCCCGCGAGATCGACGAGCGGTGGCGAACGCTGGAGCACGTCGCGGCCGACCAGGACTTCCGGCGGGCGTTTTTTAGCGCCGTCGGCGCGCGGGGAGATGCCTCGGCCCGCCGCGACTTGCAGGCGCTCTTGGAAAAGCTCGATCGCGAAATTGCGCTGGGCGATTCCGGCAGTTGGTACGTGCTCGACTCCGAAGGAACGCAATTGGCCCGCAGTCCGCAAGCGGCCGAGACGATCGGAGGCAATTACGCCTACCGCGACTATTTTCACGGCCAGGGTGAGGACCTCCAACGGGGCGTGCGGCCTCGGCCGCTTACGCGTCCGCATCTGTCGATCGTCTTCACCAGCGAGGCGACGAACAAGCGAACCGTGGCCCTCTCGGCGCCGATTTTCGACGACGCGGGGAACGATCCCATCGGCGTCCTCTGTCACTCGGTGGAATTGGGACACTTTGCGGAGTTGCGGGCCGACGAACGTTCGGGCAACGATCAGATCCCGGTGCTCGTCGACAGCCGCGAGGACGAAAGGGGCCGCCGGGGCGCCGTCTTGGAGCATCCTGGTCTGCGTTCGATGCTCAAGAAAGGGCCGGAGGCGGCCGATCGTCTTTACTTGCCGGCGGACACGCTCAGCGATCTCCAGCGACTGCGCCATTTGCGGAGCAACCCGCACCCCGAGAACAACGTCGAGACCACGCAAACGAACGAGCTGGCGACGCTTGACGACTATCGCGATCCGCTAGCGGGTGAATTCGCGGGCCGATGGTTGGCCGCCGCCGAACCGGTGGAGGTGATCGCGCGGCAGGATTTGAGCAGCCGCGATACGGGCTGGGTGATTCTGGTGCAGGAGCGCTACGACGCGGCGGTGGCGCCGGTGCAGCGACTGCGGGACCAGCTTTTGTGGCGAGCCAAGCTGGCGACCACGTTCTTCGCCATCGTGCTGGCCGGCCTGTGGGGGTTTGTGGTGCTGGTGCTCAACGAATCGCCCCGACTGCGGTGGCTAAGCCGACTAAGACATCGGACAGACGGCAAACCGCACGCCCACACACCCGACTCAAGCGGTTTTGGAAGTTCGGAACTTTCGGCCTCCAGCGCGACCGCGGCTACGCCGCCAACCGACACGCTGCCGCGAGGCGGAGTGAAATCGGCCGAGACGCCGCAGGCGGAGGGCGAGTCTGCTCGGCCACCGGGCGGCTAAGCGACCTCGTGGCTGGCACCCCTGTCGTCGGACTGCTGGGCAATTTATATTGCCGTGGCGAGTGAATCTTCGTGATGCACACGGCTGGAGAAACGGATACCGCCCTCACCTGTAAACCGCCCTCACCCTAACCCTCTCCCGAAGGGAGAGGGGATGTAAAGCTATGCCGGTCATTCCCGCGATACCGCTCGCCGCCTTTGCTGCCGAGTTGCTGACCCAAGGAGGCGTCGGCGCGGAGGAAGCGAAGACGGTCGCCCAAAGCCTCGTTGACGCCAACCTGCGCGGGCACGATTCGCACGGCGTGATGCGAATCCCTTCTTACCTCGAGTGGGTCGCCAAGGGAGATGTCGTGCCCGGTGCGCCGTTCACCCTCGTCAAAGAGTCGCCCACGGCGCTCGTGGCCGACGGGAACTGGGGGTTCGGCCAGACGCAAGCGCGGCGGCTGACGGAGGGGCTCGTCGCCAAGACGCGCGAGTCGGGAATGGCCGTCGGCACCTTGATCCATTCCGGGCACGTCGGCCGGCTGGGCGAGTACTGCGAAACGGCCGCCGCGGCCGGCCTGGTGTCGATGGTGATGGTCAACACGCACGGTCACGCCCGCCGCGTTGCGCCCCCCGGCGGCAAAGCGCCACGGCTCGGAACAAACCCTCTGGCGTTCGGCGTCCCCGCCGCCGACGGGCCGCTGGTGCTCGATTTCGGCACCAGCGCCACGGCGGAGGGGAAGGTGCGCGTCAAAAAGATCGCCGGCGAGCTCTGCCCCGACGGCTGGCTGCTCGACGCCGACGGAAAACCGACCAACGACCCCACCAGCCTTTACGCCGATCCGCCGGGCACCATTCTTCCGATGGGCGGACCGCAAGCTTATAAGGGCTTTGGACTGGCCCTGATGGTCGAGATTTTCGCCGGCGCCCTGTCGGGGGGCGTCACCATTCGTGAGCGGCCGATCAACCAGAACGGCAACTGCGTGTTCGAACTGCTTCTTGATCCGGAGCGTTTTGGCGGGCGGGCCCATTTTGCGGCCGAGGTCTC
This sequence comes from Pirellulales bacterium, assembly GCA_035550375.1. Classification (GTDB taxonomy): domain Bacteria; phylum Planctomycetota; class Planctomycetia; order Pirellulales; family JAICIG01; genus DASSFG01. The sequence goes on from DASZPH010000041.1 coordinate 135,698, forward strand.
GCAGTTGTGCCGGTTTGTCCGGGGTTGCCCGCGCGTCGAAGGCGTCGACGAGATCCAGCTCCCCGGCGACCCGGAGCGGCGCGTGCTGGCCAAACGCCAGACGCAGGGGGTGCCGCTCGACGATGGCAACTGGCGGCAACTGACGTCGCTGGCAGAAAAGCTGGGGGTGGCAGCTCCCGCCGGGTAACCATGCCGAACGAACTTGCCGCCGGTCACGAGCTCGTCGGACATCGCCGGCCCGGCCTGGTCGGCCGTCTGCCGGCCGAGCGGCTGGTCGAACTTTGGCCGCGCGCCGCCTCGCGGGTCGTGAAATACGGTTTCGCGCTGGAACTGGCCGACTTGCAGCCGCCGCGCACCGGGATTTTCGACGGACTGAAAATCGTGATCGATCCCGACGTCCCCTTCGAGATGCAGTGCTTCATTCTCTTGCACCTGTTCGGGCACTCCGTGCAATGGACGGCGCCCTCGCTGGCGGCGGAACTCGACGAGCTTCAAAACACCGCCGACAAAGGCCGCTTCATGCGGGCGCTCGAGCGCTACGAATACACGGCGGCCCGGTTTGGCCGCCAACTGCTCGACGAAACCGGACTGCTCGACGAAACCGGAACGGCCGACCTGGATCGCTGGTACAGCGATTTCGTGGCCACCGACTGGAAATATGTGGAGCGTTTTTACCAGACCGACGTGATTCCACCCTGGGAAGAATGTCTCAGCGAGGCCGCGCGCCCCGTCGAACCGATCGCCATTCCCCCGCTGGAACACCGGCGTGTGGAGGTGCGATATGCGTTTTAGAGAGCGAGCGCCGCGTCCGTTCGCGGAGTTTCGAGTTCGGCTATGCCTAAGGGGGCCTGTTGCTCGTTTAACCGGTAGCCCACGGCGCCCCGAAAGTCTGGGCGAGCCCGGCCTCGCGGTCGGCGTTGGCTCCCGGTTAGACGACGTGGCGCTGGCCTGCATTTTGGCCGGCGCGCTCCTTCTTGCTGGCGGTTGTACGGGGGTTGGCGACAACGAGGTCGTCGTTTATACGGCGCTCGACGCGGAATTCTCACAGCCCATTCTGGAACAATTCGAGTATCAGAGCGGGATCAAGGTTTTGCCGAAATTCGACGTCGAATCGACCAAGACGCTGGGTCTGACCCAGGCCATCATCGCCGAGTCCGACCGGCCCCGTTGCGACGTCTTCTGGAACAACGAGATCCTCAACACGTTGCGGCTGGAACAACGTGGGCTGCTCACCGCCTATCGGCCCAAGATTGCTGAAACCTATCCGGCCATTTATCGTTCGCCCGAGGGCAGGTGGCACGGGTTCGCCGCGCGGGCCCGCGTGCTGCTCGTCAACACCGGGCTTGTGCCGGCCGACGGTTTGCCCGGCTCGGTCTACGATCTGGCTGACGAAAAATGGCGAGGCCGCTGCGGAATCGCCAAGCCCCTCTTCGGCACCACCGCCACACACGCGGCCTGCCTCTTCGCCTACTTAGGCGACGACAAGGCCGAGCAGTTGCTCCGCGACATGAAGGCCAACGAAGTGAAGATCTTCGCCGGCAACAAGCAGGTGGCGCAAGCCGTGTCGGCCGGCGAGATCGCCTTCGGGCTGACCGACACCGACGACGCCATGATCGAACTCGAAGAAGCTCGCCCCGTGAAGATCGTCTATCCCGACCAGGGCGAAAAGGGCATCGGCACGCTCTTCATCCCCAACACCTTGGCCATCATCAAGGGGTCGCCACACGAGGAGCAAGCGAAGCAATTGGTTAATTACCTGCTCACGCCAGCGATCGAAGTCGAACTGGCCAATTCGCCTAGCGCGCAGATTCCGCTGAGCTCGAAAGTGAGCGTGCCCCTGCGCGTCGAAACGCCGCACACGATTCACCCCATGCCGGTCGACTTCAACCAGGCGGCCAAGAAATGGGACACCGCCGCCCGCTTCGTGCGCGACCTGTTTGCAGTGGCCGATTGACGTCGATCGTGCGGGCAGCCTCCCCGGCGTCTGAACGCCGTAGGAGCCTCGGCTAGGCTGAGTCGGGTTGTCTCTTTGCCCGGGAACCCGACCAATGTTTTGGCGCAAGGCACCCCTGGCGAACCGGCCGCTCAAAAGCTTTGCCGTCCGGCCACCTGCCCTTCGGCCGTGCAGGCGCGCCAGCTTCTTGAGTGTTTCAAGGCACGCCGGGCTCGAAATACAGCGAATGGCGTCCGCAGTTGCTCGACTTCTGCTTGCGAGAAGTCATCATGCCCGAACAAGTGGCGACGGCGCTCGCCGGCAACGTCGAGTTTCAGTTAATCGTCGAGCAGTACCTTTCGCGGGCCGCGGCCGGCGACCTGCCGCTCGCCTGCGTCTGCCATTCCTGCCGGCTTTTTTGGGCATAGCACTGAATAGCCGTGCCTGGATGCAGGTCGGCCCTGTCGACCGGCGCCTCGGACGTTTGCGCGCCTACTTTCCTTTCTCGGCCTCAACTCCGACGGCCGACCTGCCATCGGCCAGCGAGGCGGTGTTCTTCTCGACGAGCTGTTCGCCCCCGTTTAGGCCTGAAACCACCTCTACTTCTTTGCCGTCGCTAAGACCCAGCGATAGGGCCACTTGGACGAGTTTCCCCTCGGCCACGCAGAAGCAAGAGGTCTTTTCGTTCTCGGTGCGCACGGCCGAGAGGGGAATCACGAGCGCGTCGGCGACTTCCGCCAGCTTGATCGTGGCGAAGGCGTACATGCCGGGCCGCAGCTCGCCCGTGTCGTTGGGCACGTCGATCTCGGTGCGCAAGGTGCGCGTGGTCGGGTCGAGCGCCCAGGTGGTGCGCGTCACTTCTCCGGCGAATTTTTTGCCGGAGAGCGAATCGACCTGGATCACGGCTGGATCGCCCCGGTCGACCAGCGCGGCGTCGGTTTCGGGAACGTCGACGAAGACGCGAACGACGTTGGCCTGAACGATCGTGAAGATCGCGCGGGCTTTTGCCGCTTCAGCCGGCTGCACAAAGTGCCCCACGTCGACGGTTCTCGCGCTTACCCTTCCGTCGAACGGCGCTTCGATGCGTTGGTACTCGGCCATCGCCATGACGCGCGCCTGGCCGGCCTCGGCCAGCATCTTCGCGGCGCTGGCGGCCTTCTCGTCGGCGATGGCTCTTTCGACGAGCGCGTTGCTTTGCTCGATGGCCGCCTCAGCCGCCTCGACGTGCGAGACCGCGTCGCGCGTGGCGGCCTGAGAGGCCAGCAGGTCTTTCTTCGCCTCGTCGACCACCTTGGGATTGATCGACGAGCTTTGGGCGAGCTGTGTAATGCGCCGGTACTGCGACTCCGTTTTCTCCTGCTCGGCCTTCGCCCGGTCGACGGCGGCCCGCGCCTCCTCGATCTGAGCCCCTGCCGCGCGCACTCCCGCCTCGGCCACCTTGCGGGCCGCCCGGGCTTGCGCCACTTCTGCCTCGGCCTGGGCGACCGCGGCCTCCTTTTCGTGCAGCTCTTGATCGAGTTCCGGGATGGAGAGTTCCGCCAGAAGTTGGCCGTGTTCGACGAGCTGGCCCGACGTGTCGTAGTAGGGCCCCTTCACCGCATCGCCGATATCGACGTAATACCGGCGCACGTAGCCGGGAACCTTGGCGTAGAGGGGGGTCGATTGAAAGGCCTCGATCTGGCCCGGCTCGCGCGTCTCGCGAACGATCGTCTTGCGCTGGGGCTTGATCGTCGTAACCCGCATGATCGCGGGCTCGGCTAGGGTGTTTTCGGCACTATTCTGAGATTGGCCGTTCGTGCAGCCGCCCAGGCTCCCCAGCAGGCCGACGAGCAGAACGACGCCCCTGCGCCGATGATGACGATGCTTCTTCGATCGCGGTGCGGTCACGGCAGTGGTAGCGACCCAGTTCTCGCTAAGACCGAGCTCAGTCGTTGATTTTAACAAAGACTTCGCCCCCCTCGACCCGCACCTCGTGCGACTTGGTTGGTCGGGTGGCGGGCATCGTCAGGGCGGCGCCGGTGCGGATGTCGAACTTGGCACCGTGGCGGGGGCAGGCGATCGTATGATCGTCCAGTTCGCCTTCGCCCAGCGGTCCTCCGTCGTGCGTGCAGACGTCGTCGATGGCGAACACTTCGCCTGACACGTGCAAGACGACCACCAACTGATCGTCCACTTCCACAACGATCCGACCCGGATCGGGGATGTCGGCCAGGCGAGCGACCCGTTGAAAATCCATCAATCGTATTCCCGAATCCGGCGGCCGATGGCGTGGCCCAGCGCCTCGCGGACGCTCTCGATCGTGATCCGGTCGAACACTTGCTGGAAGAATCCGGCCACGATCATCCGCACCGCCTCGTTGCGGGTCAGGCCGCGGCAGCGGGCATAAAAAATCTGCTGGTCGTCGACGCGCCCCGCCGTCGCCCCGTGTGTGCAGATCACGTCGTCGGCCTCGATCTCCAGACCCGGAATCGAATCGGCCCGCGCCGTCTCCGTCAGGATCAGGTTGTCGTTGCGCTGATAGCCGTTTGTCTTTTGGGCCCCGGGGTCGACTTTGATCATTCCCCGCCAGACCAGGTGGGAATGGTCCTGCACGGCCCCCTTGTAGAGCAGGTCGCTGCGGCAGTGGGCGGCCCGATGGTGCTGCAGCGTGTGATACGAAAGGTGCTGCTTCCCCTCGGTGAACATCACGCCGTTCACCTCGGCGTCGGCCCCTTCGCCGGCGAGCACCACGTGCTGGTTGACCTTGGCCAGCCGGCTCCCCAGCGCGCCGATGGTCCACTGCAGGGCGCCGTCGCGGTGCACGACCGCTCGCTGGTGGGCGAAATGCCACGTGCCGGTTCCCCAGTTCTGCAGGTTCACGTATCGCAGCCTGGCCCCCGAACCGACGACGATCTCGACCGATCCGCAGTGCAGGCCCGGCTGATTGTCTCCGGCCGTCTCGGCCAGCACCGTCGCCTCGGCTCCTTCTTCCAGCACGATCAGCGCGTGGCTGAGGTCCGTCCCGCCGGCGCCGAGGGCCGACAGCATGTGAAAGGGCTTTTCGACGCGCACCCCGCGCGGGACGTAGACCAACGCGCCGCCCGAAAAACAGGCGCCGTGCAGCGCGGCGAACTTGTCGGCGCGGGTGCTGGCGACCTTGAACAGGTGAGGCCGGAACGTCTCGGCATGCTCGGCCAGCACCTGGTCGAGGCCGCCGAAGAGCACCCCCTTTTTCGCCAGCTCCGGATCAAAGTGGTCCTCCACGGGCCGGCTGTTGAGCGACACCGTGCGACCGGCCAGGTCGACGCCTTGGGTGAGCAGGGGCGTCGGCACGGCCAGGCCCGGAACAAGGTCGGCCGGCAGGCCGAAGCGATCGAGCTTGAAGAGGCGGATGTCGGTACGCATCCATTCCTCCTCGCGTCGCGACGGGAGGTCCATCTTCTCGAACGCCTCCCAGGCCTCGGTGCGCATCTGGGTCAGCCAGTTCGGCTCCTGGCGGGTCGTCAGGAAGGCCTCGAACGTGTCGCGCGTGAAGCCGGGAGCTAGAGTCGACTCAGTCATGCCGTGACGGGATCCTCGCTGATGGGTTTTGTCGGGGCAACCGCCGGAATCCTTCTTTCCAACGCCCGCCGCCTAGCCCACCGACCCTTCCATCTGCAGCTCGATGAGGCGGTTCATCTCCACGGCGTATTCCATCGGCAGCTCTTTGACCAGCGGCTCGATGAAGCCGCTGACGATCATCGTGCTGGCCTCGGCTTCCGAAAGCCCGCGGCTCATCAGATAGAAGAGCTGCTCTTCGCCGATGCGAGAGACGCTCGCCTCGTGGCCAATCGCCACGTCCTGCTCGTCGATTTCGATGTAGGGGTAGGTGTCGCTACGGCTGCGCGGATCGAGAATCAGGGCGTCGCAGACGACGTTCGATTTCGATTTCTTGGCCCCCGGCTCGACCTTGACCAGCCCACGATAGCTGGCCCGGCCGCCGTTCTTGGAGATCGATTTGGAGATGATGCGGCCCGAGGTGTTCGGGGCGGCGTGCACCAGCTTCGCGCCGGCATCCTGGTGCTGTCCCGCCGACGCGAAGGCGATCGACAGAATCTCGCCCCGCGCGCCCGGCTCCATCATGTAGACGGCCGGGTATTTCATCGTCAACCGGCTTCCCAGGTTGCCGTCGATCCACTCCATGGTGGCGCCTTCGTAGGCCACCGCCCGCTTGGTCACCAGGTTGAAGATGTTGTTGGCCCAGTTCTGGATCGTCGTGTAGCGGCAGCGGGCATGCTTGTGAACGACGATTTCCACCACGGCCGAGTGCAGGCTCTCGGTGCTGTACATGGGGGCGGTGCAGCCTTCCACATAGTGCACCTGCGCGCCTTCGTCGACGATGATCAGCGTCCGCTCGAATTGGCCCATGTTCTCCGCGTTGATGCGGAAATAGGCCTGCAACGGGAAGTCGATCTTCACGCCCTTCGGCACATAGATGAACGATCCGCCGGACCAGACGGCCGAGTTCAGGGCGGCGAATTTGTTGTCCGTGGAGGGAATGATCGTGCTGAAGTACTTCCGCACGAGATCCGGATATTCGCGGACGGCCGAGTCGGTGTCGGTGAAAATCACCCCCTGCTTGGAGAGCTCTTCGCGCAGCGATCCATACACCACCTCGCTCTCGAACTGCGCCTTGACGCCCGCCAGGAACTTCTTTTCGGCTTCGGGAATGCCCAGCCGATCGAACGTGTTCTTGATCTCGTCGGGCACTTCATCCCAGCTCCGGCCCTGCCGGTCAGACGGCTTGATGTAGTAATAGATGTCCTGGAAATCGAGGTCGATCTTGCCTCCCCAGCGCGGCATCGGCTTGGAGTTGAAAATCTCCAGCGCGTGCAGGCGGAAGTCGCGCATCCAGGCGGGCTCGTTCTTCATCTCCGAGATTTGGTTGACGATCTCGGCGTCGAGCCCCTTGCGGCTCTTGAAGACGTACTTCTCGTCGGTGTGGAAATCGTACTTGTTGATTTCGCTGAAGCCGACGTCGTTTGCTAGGTCAGTGGCCATATTCGTTGATGTTCTGCTTGGCTGTTGTAAATTTCGTTTAACCGGTCCCCGGCACCACCCTTGCGGTCGCCGTTGGCTCCCGGTTAAACGATCGATTAAGCGATGATCTTACTTTTGGTGCCTACGCTACGGCTTCGGCCACCTTGGTCATATCGGCCTCGTCGGCGGCTGCTTCCGGGTGCGCGGCACGAATCCGGTCGTAACCTTTCTGATGCAATTCCGCGGCCAGTTCCGGACCGCTTCGCACGTGGCCCGGACCGCCCGTCTCGACAATCCGGCCGCCCAGCATCACGTGGGTGTAGTCGGGGGTGTTGTGCTCCAGCAACTTGTCGTGATGCGTAATAATCAGAATGCCCATCTCCGCCCCGCCGATCTCGGCGATGCTCTGGCTCGCCAACCGCACGGCATCTACGTCGAGCCCGCTGTCGGTCTCGTCGAGGATGGCGAATTTCGGCCGCAGCATGGCCATCTGCAGGATTTCGGCCCGCTTCATTTCGCCCCCCGAAAAGCCGTCGTTGACGTAACGGCGTGCAAATTCCGTGTCCATGCGGAGCTGTTCCATCTTCGATTTCAGCTCCTTGCGAAAGTCGCGCATCGGGATCAGCTCTTCCCCTTCTTTGCGATCGGGCTTGCGAACGTTCGTCGTGGCATGACGCAGAAAATCGGCCATCTTGACGCCCGGAATCGCCATCGGCCGCTGGAAAGCCATGAAGATGCCGGCCCGCGCCCGTTCGTTGGGCTCCATGGCGAGCACGTCTTGGTCGTTGAGCAGAATCGAACCTCCAGTCACTTCATAACCGGGGTGCCCCATGATGGCGAAACCGAGCGTGGTCTTGCCCGAGCCGTTGGGTCCCATCAAGGCGTGCGTCTCACCACGGCGAATCGTCAGATTCACGCCGCGCAGAATCGGTTTACCGTCTACGGAGACGTGCAGATCGGTGATTTTCAGAGTATCGGTCATGGTTCCTTTCGTTCGTTTAACCGGTAGCCGACGGCACCCGCGGGAACCGCATCGGACTCGGCTCGGCCGTCCGGCGGTTGGCTAGCGGGTCAACGATTATCCTTCTAACCGGTGATTTTCTGGTGATCGAACAGCGGCTGCTTTTCTTCGACCGCCACGTAGCCCGAATGGTGCGGGATGGGCAGCTCGTCGTCGATCTTGATCGCGGTGCCGTTGCCGCCCTTTTGCTTGGCGATCTTGTGGCCGCGAATCTTGTCTTGAATGCGCATCAACCCTTCCAACAGAGCTTCGGGGCGCGGCGGGCAACCGGGGACGTACACGTCGACCGGTACCACGAGGTCGACCCCCTTGCAGACGTGATACCCCCACTTGAAATACGGCCCGCCGCCGACCGTGCAGGCCCCCATGGCGATCACGAATTTCGGATCGGGCATGAGGTTGTACAGGCGCCGCACGCGGCTGGCCATCTTGTAGGTGACCGTGCCCGCGACGATCATCAAGTCGGCCTGCCGGGGAGTGGCCCGAAAAGCGCCCGCCCCGAAACGGTCCATATCGTAGCGGCTGGCGCCGGCCGCCATCATCTCGATGGCGCAACAGGCCAGGCCGAACGTCATCGGCCAGATGCTCGCCTGTCGCGCCCAGTTGATCGCCTGTTCGACCGTCGTGGTGATCACGTTCTCTTCGAAGCGACCCTCAATCCATGGCTTGGTCATACTGTTGTCGTCTCGTTCTATGCCTGTCGTGGTATGCCGGATCAGTAAAGCCCGTTAGTGTAACTTGGTTTCAGCTCGTTTCAAATTGGCAGCACGGGTGACCTTCCAGCCGGCACTGCGAAAGCTTCAGCGGCGAGGCCAGCAACTCGGCGAACATCATTTTTTCTACCGCGCAGATCCCGCGGTCCTTCTCCGCCAGCTCGGGGTAGGGACAGTCGACGACCGTCAGGACCGGCAGCTCGCCGTCGGACCGCACGTCCATCGGCACGCGCCGGTCGGCAAACAGATCCTTCAGCGACTCCATGCGGGCGGCAAGGGTGCCCCCGTTGACTCGCCCGGCGTAAAACCGGGCCATGGCGCCGGCCAGCCGCTGAAACAGTCCGCGGCGCACCTCCGGATCCTTGACCGACCGGATCTCGTCCCAGAGCAAGACCGCCAGGTCGGCGTAGTTGTTGCCCACCTGTCTGCGGGCCTTTTCGCTGAGCGAGTAACGGTGGCTCGGGCGGCCGCGCCCCGCGCGGGCCGTCTGGCGCTCGACCAGGCCCTGTGCCATCAGCCGGCTTAGCCGCTGACGCACCGCCGTGGCCGTAACCGAGGTCTGCGTGGCCAGTTGGGCGATAGTCATCGGCCCGTTCTGGTGCATCAAATCGAGCAGTCGGGTGTCGGATGTTTCGGTGACGGTGCTCACGGAACGACTCGCCCAAAGGGACTCAGCTAAATAATCCTAGCAATTAACGCATTATTGGCAACCCAATATGCGAAAATTAATCGCGGATGAGCACTTCCCCCCGGCCTCCCGCCAGCAAATCGCCGTGATAAAGGGCATAGTCGGCCTTCAGCAATTCGTCAGGCACCGCGAATCCGCGCCCACGGAGATGGAGCAGGTAGACTCGTGAAAAAACCGGCCGCCCATATCCGGCCGGCCTGAAGGTGGGCAGGAGGGTCGGCTTGTCGCCCAGTAGAACCAGCGAACCGCGCCGCATGCCGGCCGCCGGGCGAACGCCGCAGCCCCCCGTCACGAACAGGCTACCGGCGATCATGTTCACGGCTGGGCAGTCGCCCACCGAGCCGCCGACCGCGATCAAGCCGCGGCGCATCGAGTGGCCCACCTCGCCCCCCGCGTCTCCGCCGATCAGGATCGTTCCGCCCGTCATGCCTCGTGCGCTGCCCCGATAAGCGGATCCCGCGAGATCGCCCGCCCGTCCTCGGACGTGAATCAGCCCGCCATGCATCTCGGCTCCCAGCCAATCCCCGGCGTCCCCTTCAACGTGAATTTCGCCCCCGCGCATCTCGCTGCCTGTGTGCCGGCCCGCCGGTCCGGCCACGCGGATTATGCCGCACGTCATTTTGGCCCCCATCCAGTGGACGCCCGCAAGATCGCCTTCAAAATCGATCCGCAGGTCGCTCGGGTCGCCCGACACGGAGAAAAGCTCACCCAGGGGGAGGGATCGGTTCCCATAAAACAGAGGGAGTTCTTCGATCTGGTGCAACGATTTGCCACGCACCGCCTCCGGCACGAGCCCTTCCACTTCGACGGGGATTGAAGTCTCGGCGCGGTATCTCAGAAGCAGGGCCATGTCGGCGAGTTCATCGAGGAAGGGCGGAGTATAACTGGCTGCCCGCAGCGCGTGTAGCTGCGCCGCGGGCCGTGCCGATTATGACGGCTGTTGCCGATCGGAAGAACTGCCTCATTATTGCGGCTGCGGCCCTCGTGTCGTAATCTTGCAACGACATCAACTCCGATTGGCCTACTGGAAAGTGAGCGACATGGCGGCTGAGCGACTCAAAGGCATTTTCACCCCCAACATTGTACCGCTCGACGCCCGCGGCGAGATCAACGAGCCGGAGCTGCGCCGCTATACCGACTGGCTGATCGACCGCGGCGTCCACGGGCTCTATCCCAACGGCTCGACGGGCGAGTTCACCCGCTTTACGCCGGAAGAGCGCCGCCGGATTATCGCCATCATGGCCGACCAGACCCGCGGCCGCGTGCCGATTCTGGCGGGCGCAGCCGAGGCCAACGTCCGCGAGACGATCTCCGCCTGCGAATACTACCACGGCCTGGGCGTGCGGGCCGTGGCCATCGTTTCTCCCTATTACTACCGGCTGAGCCCGGCCAGCGTGTACGCCTATTTTCGCGACATCGCGCGGCACTCGCCGGTCGACATTACGCTCTACAACATCCCCATGTTCGCCTCGCCGATCGACGTGCCGACGATCCAGCGGCTGAGCGAAGAGTTCGAGCGCGTGGTGGCGATCAAGGATTCGTCGGGCGATCTGCCCAACATGATCCGCATGATCAAGGCGGTGCGCCCCAACCGGCCCGACTTCAGTTTTCTGACCGGCTGGGACGCCGCGCTCATGCCGATGCTTTTGATTGGCTGCGATGGGGGCACCAACGCTACGGCCGGCATTGTTCCCGAACTCACTCGTAAACTCTACGACCTGAGCGTGACCGGGCGGCTCGACGAGGCCCGCGAGCTGCAGTACAAGCTCGTCGGCCTGTTCGACGCTATGCTTTTCTCGGCCGACTTTCCCGAGGGTTTCAGGGCGGCCCTGTCGCTGCGCGGCTTCGAGCCGGGCGCCGGCCGGCAGCCGCTGAGCGAGACGCAGCAGGTGCAAATCGCCACCCTGCGTGACACGCTGCAATGCCTGCTGGCGGAAGAGGGCTACGCCGACGAACCGATCGGCGGCTGCCCGCCCGGCGGCCGACCGCCCGACCGCCAGGCGGTCGATCAGATCGTGCAGGGCGTGCTGGCCGAGTTGAAGCGGCGCGGGATGGCGTAGCAGGCCGTTGCGGTCGCTGCCAATCAACGTGTGTGACGCGTCCGGGCGGTCGCAATCGCGCGTTCGGGGTGCGTCGCCCGGTCGCCCCTGCTGCAATTCCGTCGTCGAGGCGGGTCCGTTATCATTTCGTTAAGAATGAGCAACTGCCCGACAACGGACTAGCAGCTCGCTTGGAAGCGCAAACCAACCGAAGGAACGAACGGGACTATGCGGCGAACTAAGAAACGCGTCTCCATCGCGGACAACCTCAGCCGCCGATGCGAATCGGCGTTTTCGAGCACCACCTGGCGCAAGGGCCAGGATTACTGGCGACAGGGGCGTGTGTCGATTGTCGACATCGACCGACACGCCCTGTTGGCGGAAGTCCGCGGTCGGGAGGGTAACTACCAAGTCGAGATCGATTGGGGGGCGGTCGAGGATGAGTATCTCGACTGTGCCTGCAACTGCCAGCGCGGCCTCGACGGCTTCGTCTGCAAGCACGTTGCCGCGACGATCATGCACTCCGACGGCGATCCTCGCATGCCGCCGATTCGCGGCGAAGGCGCCCTGGCCGTTCTTTCGATGAACGAGGGACCCTCCATTCCGAGGTCGGAGTTTGACGAAGACGTCTACGCGGACTTCAATTGGCCTATCGAAACCGATGCGCGGGGGAGGAATGCCCGTTCCCGGTGGCGAAAGACGACGTGGCGCGATGCGATTCGAGCGATGGCGTGGTCCTGGGAGGCTTCTGACAGCCGCGACCACGCAAGCGGGGCGAAGAAGCACCAGCTTTTTTATCAAATCAGCCTCGTTGAGCAGCAGCCCAACGAGCCGTTGATGATCGAGTTCATCAAACGGACCATAAAGCGAGATGGGACGCTGGGAGTTCCAAGCGGCTGGGGTCTCGATACAAGCGACATCGAGGGAATGGCCGACGCGGCCGACCGCGAAATCCTTGCGCTGCTGTTGGGAACTCAACCGCAGCAACATTTGGGCGGCTACTACCACGGCTCGCTAAGGGCACCATCCTGTCAACTCTCGCCGGTTGTGTACAACCTGCTGCTGCCGCGGCTGGCGGCGACCGGTCGGTTCGGTTGGGTGCGCGGCATCGAGCCACGCAGGGAAGAGATCAAGATCCTCCGTTGGGACGACGGCCCGCCGTGGAAGTTCAAACTGGTCCTTTCGGCGCCGCAGGCAAAATCCCGCCGAAAGCTCTGGCCCAAGCTTTATCGCGAGGGCGAAGAGGCCGATCTGTCGGACGTACTTTTGACCGTTCCCGGCTGCATCCTGTTCCATGACCGACTTTGCCGGCTCGATCCGTCGGTCCGGTCAGAAGCCGTCGAAGTCTCGCGGCAACTGCCCGATGTCGATGTGCCGGCCTCGCAGATCGACCGATTCGTGGCCGAGAGCTGCCAAACGCCGGGCCTTCCTCCGCTCGAGCTAGCCGACGACCTTGCCTGGCGGCACCTGTCAATGCAACCCCAACCGCGCGTGAGCATCGCGCCGATCAAGGTCGGGGCGAATACCTTGCTGATCGGCAAGCTGAGCTTCGATTACGGCGGCAGGCTGGTCGACGCCGAAGACGATCGTTCGGCGCTGTGCGACACCGAGGAACGACAGATCGTGCCGCGCGACGAAGAAAAAGAGCGCGACGCGAAGGAGCGGTTGCGCCAACTGGGCGCGAGGCCGACTGACTATGCGGAGCAGTCGCACGGCACCTTCAAGGTGGCCCGGCAGCACTTTGCCACCCTGGTACTGGCTCTAAACGAGGCGGGTTGGCAGGTCGAGGCAGAAGGACACCGCATCCGCCGGCCCGGCGCGACTCACGTCAGCCTGACGTCGGGCATCGATTGGCTGGAGATTGACGGACGCGTGGACTACGACGGAGAGCAGGTCGGCCTGCCGAAACTGCTGGCGGCGCTTCGCCGCGGAGAGGAGTTTGTCACGCTTGGCGACGGCAGCCGCGGCATGCTCCCCTCGGAGTGGCTCGCCCGCTACGCGCCTTTGGCACAGATGGGCGAGGCCGAGGGAGACAAGGTGCGGTTCAAGCCGTCGCAGGCCTGGTTGCTCGACGCCTGGCTGTCGGCCCAGCCGGAAGTCGACGTCGACGCGGCCTTCGAGCAGTTGCGCAAGCGGCTGCGTTCGTTCGAGGGCGTCCGGCCGCGCGGCGAGCCGGCCGGTTTCGTAGGTGTGTTGCGGCCGTATCAGCGCGATGGGCTGGGCTGGCTCTTGTTCCTGGAAGAGTTCGGCTTCGGCGGGTGTCTGGCGGACGACATGGGGCTGGGCAAAACAATCCAGGTGTTGGCCATGCTGGCCGAGCGCCGTAAGCGGTCGCGAGACGACGAATCGCGGCCCTCGCTGGTGGTGGTGCCGCGCAGTTTGGTGCGAAACTGGGTCGAAGAAGCTCGCCGCTTCACCCCCGAGCTGCGCGTGCTGGACTACACGGGGCTGGCACGCGGCGAGACGCGTCAGCAGTTCCCGCAATACGACCTGGTGGTGACGACCTACGGCACATTGCGCCGCGACGCCGGGCATCTGAAGGATCTGCCGTTCGAGTATGCGATTCTGGACGAAGCGCAGGCGATCAAGAACGCGGCCTCGCAAGGCGCCAAGGCCTGCCGTCTGATCCAGGCAGAACGCCGATTGGCCATGACGGGAACGCCCGTGGAAAACCACTTGGGCGAGCTCTGGTCGCTGTTCGACTTTCTCAACCCGGGGATGCTGGGCCGCTCGAACAACCTGAAGATGGTCGCATCGAAAAGCGCCGGCGACGGCGAAAACCTGCGACTACTGGCCAAGGCCCTGCGTCCGTTCATCCTGCGGCGCACCAAGGAACAGGTGCTCCACGATCTGCCGGCCAAGACCGAGCAGACCCTCTACTGCGAGCTCGAAGGAACGCAGCGCAAATTGTACGACGAGTTGCGGACCCACTACCGCAGCTCGCTCGGCAAACGCATTGAGAGTCAGGGGATCGCCAAGGCGAAGATTCACGTCCTGGAGGCCCTGCTCCGCTTGCGGCAGGCCGCTTGCCATCCCGGCCTGCTCGACAAGTCGATGGCCAAGGGGCCCAGCGCCAAGCTTGAGACACTGCTCGAGCGCCTGCAAGAGGTGTTCGACGAGGGGCACAAGGCGCTCGTTTTCTCGCAATTCACCAGCCTATTGGCTCTCGTGCGCGGAGAGCTCGACGAGCGCAACATCGTCTACGAATATCTCGACGGCCGGACGCACGACCGTCAAAAGCGGGTCGACCGCTTTCAGACCGATCCGGCCTGCTCGCTGTTTTTGATCAGTCTCAAAGCGGGCGGTTTGGGTCTGAACCTCACGGCCGCCGACTACGTCTTCATTCTCGATCCCTGGTGGAACCCGGCCGTCGAAGCGCAGGCCGTCGATCGGGCGCACCGCATCGGCCAGACGCGGCGGGTCTTCGCCTACCGGCTGATCGCCCGCGACACGGTGGAGGAAAAAATCCTCCAGCTTCAGGGTGACAAACGTCAGCTCGCCGACGCGATTATCTCGGCCGACAACAGCCTGATCGGCCATCTCACGGCCGACGATCTGCAGATGCTCTTGAGCTGATCCGGCAAAGCCTGGAGACAACGAGCTCGCTTCACGGCGTCCAATTATAGAACCCGGTCGTGCGCCCAGGGGTAACGCCGGCCGGTGAGGAACTCCTTGTAGGGCGAATCGACCGCCGCGTGAATCGTTTCCGGTTTGAAGTTGGCACCGACCATTTCCAACAGCGGCACGATCTCGGCATCGGCGTAGCCCACGCCGGGCAGCTCGAAGAAATCGAGGTTGACGTCGAACACCTGCAGCCGCTCGGTCCAAACGCGCACCATGCGCAGCGACCGCAGTTCGCTACGCGTGCGCTTGAGGAACTCCAGAGCTTCCGCTAATCGGCCGGGAGCATACTCGAACACGGCCCGCGGTTGCGGCTCTCCTCCCTCTCCCTTCGAGAGAGGGCTGGGGTAAGGGCGGCTTGAGCTGATGGAACGTTCTCCATTCACGAGTGGCGGCGGCAACCATTTATCAGTCTGGCGACAACAAACGCGCGCACCAGACGCGATGGAGCGACGCCGCAACTCTCGTCCGCGTTCGCCCCCTCGCCCCGGCCCTCCCGGAGGGAGAGGGCGCAGCGGCGCTACCAGCCGTTCGCTACAAACCCTCCACCGCAATCAGCCCGTCCCGAATTCCGTCGGCCAACACTTGCCGGGTGGTGTGGATCTCGGTCTGGTCCTCCAGCGCCAGCACGGCCGGCTCGGTTGAACGCAGGATTCCGGAGATCCACTGCGCGCCGTCGTGGTACTTGACGCGCATGCCCGATTTAAACTCCATCGCAGCTTTCGGCTTTTGGGGCTTGGCCGCCGGTTTGTCGTGGGCCGCGGCACCCGCGGCCGGCTTCTTTTTGTCGAGCGCGCCGGCTAGCTCCTGTAAGACACGCCAGTTTTCCACCCGGTCCTGCTTGGCGGCCAGCAGCGTCTCGCTGGGCTTGCCGTCGCGATCAAAGTGCTTGGCGAAGCGACCCTCGCTGCGGGCGAAGTCGACGAAATCGACCTGCTCGCCTGTCTTGGGGTTGATCCACCAGTCGTCGCTAATCGCCGGGTTGCCTTGCAGCGATAGCCGCGACTTGATCGTGTCCCCCTTGCGAGGATCGTAAACCAAGAGCGGAAACGCGCGCGTGTCGACCGCCAGGCGGGCCTGATCGGTGGCCATGTTGTCGGCCACGCCGTGCTCGGGCTGGCAGGTCGTGTAGCAGCAGACCAGGGCCGGTCCGTCGAACTCCAGCGCGTCGAGCACGGCCCGATAGAAATGGTTCACGTGGGCGCAGGTTGTCTGGGCCACGAAGGTCCGCGGGTGCATCATGGCGATCTGGGCGATCTCCTTGCGGCGCTCCTGCTTGCCGCCGATCATCTTGCCGTGCACGCTCATCTTCGTGTTCTGCCCCGTGTAGCTGGAGGTCGACGCCTGGCCCCCCGTGTTGGAATAGACCTGCGTATCGAGCACGAAGAACTTGATGTTCGCCCCCGATGCGAGAATGCGCGACAACGACTGAAAGCCGATGTCGAACATCGCGCCGTCGCCCCCGAGACACCACAGCGGCCGGTCCTGCCAGCCCATCTGGTCCCACCGCATCCGTACGCCCATGGCGAAGGCCGGAGCGTTTTCGAACAGCGAGTTCGACCAGGGAACGAGGTACGGATTGTAGGGATAGGTCGAAGTATAAACCGTGTTGCAGCCGGTGGCGGCGATGATGCCCCAGCGGTCGCCGTAACGGGCGCCGGTGGCGGAGCACATCATGCGCAGGGCCGTCCCCTCGCCGCAGCCGGCGCAGCTCCCCGCGCCCCCCGTGTAAACATGGGTCTGCTCCTTAAGCATCATGTCGACGAGCAGGTTGTCGTTGACGTAACGCTCGTCGGAGGGGCCGAGCCGTTTGAAGTAACGATGACTCTTGCGAATCGAAGTCATCACGTCGTCGTTCTTGGGGATCATCTTCAGCGCGTTGTCGTCGCAGACCGTGACGCACTCGGCGCACCCCTTGCACTTGCTGGGGTCGATGATGATCTGGAACATGCCGCCGTCGTCCCCTTTTTTCTTCGGACCCTCGTAGTATTTGCGGGTCTGCGACCACTGCTGGCGATACATTTCGCGATCGGCCGGGTCCGCGATTTCCGCCAGCAATTGCTCCAGGTGGCTCTCGCCGATCACCTTGCCCAGAATGGCCGTGTCGGGGCAAAGGGTGACGCAGTCCATGCAGCCGGTGCAGTTGGAGGGGATGTATTCGGGGATATCTGGGGCGATGTAGCTGAAATCTCGCAAGGTCGCGGTCCCCGCCGGGACGAGCGAGCGGGCGACCCCCAGATCGGCCGCCAATCCTTTTTCGGCCGTTCCGTCTTCGTAGGCCCGAATGACCCGATCGTTGAAGTCGTTCACGTCGAGGATCGGGAGTTTGATCTGCTTATAGGGTTGATCGACGAGCGTGCCGTAGGAGCTGTTGTTGTACGGATCGCGGGCCGAAGCTTCGTTCATGGAAGGGAAAACGTCAGTTGCCATGAGGTGCTTTCTAGGAAGAGGTTTTAGAAGTACTCATTCAGGTTTCGTTCAAACGCTCCCTCTCCCTTTGGGAGAGGGCCGGGATGAGGGCGCCTCGAGCTACCTCGCAGATCCCTCTACTCTGCGCTTCCCTGGCAATCGGGGCCCAGTGGCATCAGCTCTTAGACACCTGGAGCGATCGATCGTCCCGGGATAGTTAGGTTGTTTTGTCATTCGTCGATGGAATGGAAACCGCTGGATGCTGTAAACCGCCCTCACCCCGGCCCTCTCCCAGAGGGAGAAACGCAGTTGCCATGAGGTGCTTTCGGGTCGAATTCAAACGCTCCCTCTCCCTTTGGGAGAGGGCCGGGGTGAGGGCGGCTCGAGTTACCTGCAGATCCCTCCACTCCCATCTGCGCCTCCCCGGCAATCATTTCCGCGACGGCATCCAAGTCGCGTAACACGTCATCATTGAGCACTCGGACGATGCGCAAACCGCCCTGTTGCAGATACTCCGATCGCCGCGCGTCAGTCTCGGCCGTCTCGTCGTGGCTTAAGCCATCGATCTCCACCACTAGGCGGGCGGACTGGGAATAAAAATCGACGACATAGGGTCCGATCGGGTGCTGGCGTCGAAATTTCAATCCCGCCAACCGCCGAGAACGAAGCACGCTCCACAGGATGCTTTCAGGCCCAGTGGCGTCACGCCGTAAGCGTCGCGAGCGAGCGATCGTCCGGGGATGGTTAGGTTCTTTTGTCATTCGTCGATGGATGGAAACCGCTGGATGCTGTAAACCGCCCTCACCCCGGCCCTCTCCCAGAGGGAGAGGGAGAGAAGAGGCTTACACCTCCATCAGCTCTCGCGGTATCTCTTGCATCTCCTTGTAGCCGCGCTTCACGCAGGTGAGGTTGTCTTGCACCACTTGTTCCCCGCGCTTTCCAAAGTATTTGCGTAGGGCCTTTTCCACTCCTCCATACACCTGCTCGTCGGTCATGCCGCTTTCGCGCGCGTAGGGGGTCAGCTTCAAGAACGCTCCCAGCAACACGATCCCTTGCATGCGCATCTCCAGATCGGCCTCACTCGCCACGTCGCGGGCGATCTGCACCATGTCGGCGTAGAAGACGCGCAGGTTTTTTTCGCGGATCGCGCGTTTGTGCCAGGCGGGAATCCGCCGCCAGACCTCGGCGGGGTCTCGCTGGGCTGACTGCATGAAGATCGCCCCGCCCGCCACCGTCCCCTCCAGTGGATTGCCGCTCTGCAAGGCGTTGGTGTCGTTGAGCACGACCAGGTCGACGTGTTCCAGCTCGCTGTGCATCTGGATGTGCTCGTCGGCGATCGTCAGATAATAGGTCGTGGGAAGGCCCTTTTTCTCCGAGCCATACTTGGGATAGGCCTGCACGTCCTTGCCGAAGACGCCGCCGGCGATGGTGGCGATCACCTTGTTGGTCGTCACCGAGCCGAAGCCGCCGACGGAGTGGCCGCGCATGGAAAAGCCGCCGTGCGGCCGCAGGTCGGGGTCCTCGGTCACCTTCAGCGCCAGGGCGTGGTTGATGCCGACGCAGAAATACTCCTGGCCGTCGTGCAGCATGTTGTCGAAGATGGCGATCACGTCGCCGGGACGCACGTCGCGGCTCCCCAGGCCGGCCGCGCCATGATAGATGCGCGGCACGCGGTCGATTCGTTCGTGACCGGGCTGGCCGCCGGCCGCGTCGCAAAAGGCGGCCTTGATCTCGCGCGTCAGATGGTTGCCCGTGGTCGAAAGCGGGTCGTCCATGCGTTCGATGATCGAGAACGACTTGCAGTTTTTGAGCGCCTCGACGATCCGGCGGGCCGGAAAGGGACGGAAGGCAACCACCGTCAGGCAACCCGCCTTGATCCCCTTCTTCTCGCGCAGGTAATCGACTGTGGCCTGCGCGGTCTCCATGTACGATCCCATGCCGACGAGGACGTAGTCGGCGTCCTCGCAACGATGAGGGAGGACGACGTCATAAGCCCGCCCCGTCTTCTGGCGGAACTCGTCGAACGCCTCGGCCAGCGCCGGTTCGACGCGGTCGTAGTACCAGCGCTGCGCCACTTTGCCCTTCATATAGGCGTCCTGATTCTGCACCACGCCCGACATCATCGGGTTGTCGGGGTCCATCAGATTGACGAGCCTTTCAGCCGGCGAACCGACATACGCTTTCATGAACTCCGTCTCGGGCAAACGCACGGTCTCGACCGTGTGCGTGGTCAGAAACCCATCCTGTACGTTGAAAAAAGGAGTCTGGCTTGCCTCCGCGGCGCGACGGGCGATGAGGCAAAGATCGCCTGCCTCCTGGGCGTTGCGACCAAAAATCATCCCCCAGCCGCAGTCGGCCACGCTCATCAAGTCGTCGTGGCCGGCGTGGACGTTGAGCGAATGGCTGGTGAGGGCCCGCGCGCCGATGTTCATCACCACCGGGAGCCGCTTGCCGGCGATCGTATAGAGCACCTCTTTCATCAGCACCAGCCCCTGGCCTGAGGTGAAATTCGTGACCCGCCCCCCGGCCAGCGCAAACCCCTCGCAAAACGTGGCGGCCGAATGCTCGCTCTCGGGCTCAAAGAACACCAGCTTCTCGCCCCACAAATTCGGCCGGCCGTTGGTCACGGCGGCATTGAAGCCACCGCCCATCGTCGTAGAACTGGTGATTGGATACGCCCCCGAACCCTGGCAGATGTTGATCTCCACGTGCACAACCGCCTCGGCGCCGTCGCACGTCGTGGGAATGCCCGGGTACTCGTATTTCACTTCCACCGGGCCTTCGGCCGCGTCGGGCACGTGCGTCTGAAAGGGGGCGCGGGGAGTTTCGATGTCTGCGATGCTCATCGCGGTTTCTCCATGGAGATGCGGTTGGGTACGCGCCACGCGCCCTCGTCGGCGGCAGCCAGCGCGAGCGAGCGGGCTACGTAGAGTCCGTGCGATTCAAAAAAAGCGTCGTGTAGCTTGGCTTTCGCCCATTCGGCGTTCTCCGTGCCGAGCACGAGCGTCCATGAGCAGCCGCCGTCGTCGCGGCCGTCGTTCGTAGCGAAGCCCAGCACCGGCACGCCGGCCTCGTGGCAAGCGTCGAAGAGTAGGCGCACCAGTTCACGAGTGCGCGGGTTGCCCGCATAGTCGTCGTTGCCGAAGACAATGCAGGCCTCAAGATCGGCCAGCGGCATGACGCCGCGATGCGTTTCCAGCTTTCGCGAGTGAACGTAGTTGGCGAGTTTTTTCGCCCGGGCGTTGAAGTTCATCGCCGATTTCTCCGGCAATGCGTTGCCAAAAGCCTGGCGATCGGCTTTAGCGAATGGGGAGTGCGATTATGTTCTCCGGCGCACGCCCGAAGACGTGGGGCGCAACACACGACGACGGCGCGGCGCCGGTCAAGCAAAGGTAAACAGTATCAGCCCTCGCCCCGCTGAAGTGCCGCGCACAACGGCCAACAGCGCTGTTCACCACGTGGCGGACTAACCGGCCGGAGAACCCAACGAAATGAAAAAGGGGATGGGCCGGATCGTTCGTCGCGCGGGCACAAGTCGTTGCTGACTAGTTGAACGTGCCCAATCAACGCGGTTATGCCCTTCATGCTACAGCGCGGCCGGCGCGTGTCAACGAAATTCTGATCGCGGCTTCGAGCGAGCCTCCGTAGCCGCGAAACGGCGTCACTCATTAGCCCAGGGCAACGCCCTGGGTCGGCGGCGGGAAACAGGGATTGTAGCCCTCAAGGGGCGTGACCGCGTGTTCAGCCCAATCGGGTCGCAGCCCTTTGCCTGTTTCAATACGCCTGACCCGAGTGTGCGTTCCACACGTGTTCGCCCGGCAGAGCTCGAACGCGGTGCTGGTGCTCCCAGTAGGCGTTGGCAAAGTCGCCCGCGGTGTATTCGCCGGCCCGGATGCGTACGCGGTGTTCACGGCCGTACCAGCCTCCGCGGAAGCCGGGATAGTCGGACGCATAACGCCCGCCCCGGAAATCCTCGTCTTCAGGAGCGATATAGTGCGCGCCGCGCGGCCGGCCGTAGGCGTTGTCGAACGGGTCGGGATCGTCGTAGCGAGGACCCCAAACCGGCCACGGCCGGTAGCGGCTGATCTCCGGCGGACCATAGTTGCGGGAATAGCGGGCGCTGTGATCCCCCGGCGGATATCGCAGTCCGTCTGACCGATTGTCGTAGCGGCGCGCGGTGGTCGAGGAACGGAGGTCGTAGCGCGGGTAGTAGGCCGAGCCGAAGTCGCGGCCCGATTCCAGGTAGTCGCGCTGCCGCCAGTCGTAGCGAACGGGGTCGTCTTCGTCGTAGTCCTGCGCTTCCGCCCGTCCCGACGCAAACAGGCACACCACCACACCGCACGCAATCGCAAGTCGACGCATGGCTATCTCCTTTTTCAAAACGCCGCCAGAGAAGGTCGCATATTTCGTACCGCCCTGCGCCCGGCTTTCTTCCTTGCCTGCGGCCGCGATGACATACTGGTTTCCATGTCGACCGGCGAACTGGATCTCGACGCCTACTTTCAGCGGATCGGCTACGCCGGACCGCGCGAGGCGACGACCGCCGTTCTGGAGCAGATCCACCTGGCACACGCCACGCACATTCCGTTCGAAAACCTCGACATCCAGCTCGGCCGGCCGATCGCCATCGACCTGGCGAGCATCCAGGGCAAGCTGGTGGCGGGCCGTCGAGGCGGCTACTGTTTTGAGCAGAACACGCTGCTGGCGGCCGCGCTGGAGAATCTGGGCTTTGGCGTGACCCCGCTGTCCGGCCGCGTGCGGCTGGGGGCCAGCCGCATTCTGCCCCGCACGCACATGTTGCTAAACGTGCAGGCGGCAGGCGAAGACTGGCTGGCGGACGTGGGCTTCGGCACGGGCGGGCTGCTCAAGCCGCTGCGCATGCGGCCGGAAGTCGTCTCGCGGCAGTTCTCCTGGAGCTTTCGGCTGATTCAAGAGGCCGGCTTCTGGCGGCTGCAATCGCTGCGGGAGGGAACCTGGCAAGACCTCTACGTCTTCACGCTCGAACCCCATCACGCCATCGATTTCGAGATGGCCAACCACTATGTGTCCACGCACCCGGGCTCGCGGTTCGTGCAGACACTCGCCGTGCAGAAGCAGTCTCCGGGGGCGTGTTATCTGCTGCGCAACCGCGAGCTGACGGTCATCGAAGGAGAGACGACCAGCGTCCGCCAGATCCGAGACGACGAGTCGCTGCTGGCCGTGCTGGCCGAGACGTTCGGACTGGAATTTCCGCCGGGAACGCGCTTCAAATGCCTGGCGGGGAGCGATTCACCCGACGTTTCGGCTTAACGCGTGATCGGCACGGGCTAGGCGAGCAACTCTTTCGCCACCCGCGCCCGCGACACGTCGAAGTCGGTCAGGCTGTCGTTGCGCCCTTCGTGCGGATAGGTCAACCGCACGTGATCCAACCCCAGCGCGTGCAACAGCGTGGCGTGCAGGTCGTGAACGGTCACAACCTGCTCGACGGCGGCGTAGCCGAACGGATCGGTCTGGCCGTGCGCGTATCCCCGCTTGAACCCGCCGCCCGCCAGCCAGAGCGAGAAGGCGTGCCGATTGTGGTCGCGGCCGTCGCTTCCTTGCGACACGGGCAGGCGGCCGAATTCGCCCGTCCAGAGGACGATTGTCTGGTCGAGCAGGCCGCGCTGTTTGAGGTCCTCGACCAGGGCGGCGCTCGGTTGATCGGTCCGGGCGCAAAGCTTTTTCAGGCTGTCGGCGTTTTTGCTGTGCGTGTCCCACG
Organism: Pirellulales bacterium; assembly: GCA_035550375.1. GTDB lineage: Bacteria > Planctomycetota > Planctomycetia > Pirellulales > JAICIG01 > DASSFG01. The sequence goes on from DASZPH010000041.1 coordinate 158,857, forward strand.
GCTGGCCGTTCATAAACACCTGCACAAACCGGACGCCCCGTTCGACGAGCCGCCGGGCCAACAGGCAGCGGGCGCCGTATTCCTGGGTCTCGCCGCGGTCGAGACCATACAGCCGCCGCGTGGCCTCCGTCTCGCGCGACAGGTCGAGCGCGTCGGGGACGGCCGTCTGCATCCGGGCGGCCGTTTCAAAATTGGCGATCCGCGCCGCCAGCTCCGAGCTGTCGGCGTGGCGGGCGCGATGCGCCTCGTTCAGCTCGGCCAGAAACGCCAGTTGCCCCCGGCGTGCGGCTGGCGTGACCCCGGCCGGCGTCGCCAGGTTCAACACGGGCGAATCGCCCGAGCGGAATTGCGTTCCCTGGTAGACGGCCGGCAGCCAGCCGCTCGACCAGTTTCGCACGCCGTCGACCGGCAGGCCGCCCGGGTCGGAGAGCACCACGTAGCTGGGCAGGTCGCGGCTTGCCGATCCCAGGGCATACGTGACCCAAGAGCCCCAGGCGGGCCGCCCGGCCTGGATCTTGCCCGTGTGGATCAATCGCAGGGCCGCCTCGTGGTCGACCGATTCGGTCGTCATCGAGCGGACGAGCGTCAGGTCGTCGGCGACACTTGCCGTGTGGGGCAGCAGTTCCGAGAGTTCGATCCCGGATTCGCCGGCGGGCGAAAACTGGAAGGGCGAGGCGAGCAGCTTGCCCTGCTGCTGGTTGAAGTGGACTTCGAGCTCGCCGGGGTAGGCCTCGCCGTGGCGCTTAACCAGCTCCGGTTTTGCGTCGAAGAGGTCCATCTGACTCGGGCCGCCGTGCTGGAAGAGGCAGATCACGGCTTGAGCGCGGGCAGGCCGACCGCTCACCGGCGTCGGGCGATCCTCCGCCGACACGCCCCCGGCCTCGCAGAGCAATTCCGCAAGAGCCAAACCGCCCAGGCAACCGGCGTATCGCCCCAGAAAGGCTCGTCGATGGATCGCGGACTCAGGAGGGAAAACACCCATGCTTTTCAGGAAAGAAAAATGTCCGCGTGACCCACGGACATTATCTTACCATCAAGCCTGGATCGGCAAGGCATTTTCGCGCTACGGCGCTCAAGCGAGAGTAGCCCGTTTTTCGCGGCGCCGTCGGGCAAGCCAGAGTCCGACTACAGGGCTCGCACCGAGAAAGAACGTCATCGTGGCCGGCTCGGGCACGGCGGCGGTCACGGCGCCGGCGAATCCGGTGTCGAGCGAATGACCGCCGGATCTCAATTGGGCCAGCGTATGTCGATCAAAGAAGCTTAACATGAGCGTCGGATCCAGACCGCCGGCAAGATCACGCAGATCCTGGTTGCTGCCGGTGTAGTGAATGTTGCTCAGGTTCACGACCTCGCCCAGGTTGAACGCCCCGAACGAGATGGATTTATCCATCTCCACCAGACTGATATTTGCGGTGAGATTGTGCGAGCCGTCAAAGATCGTCAGCACCCCGTTGCCCGTCACCGACGCCGCGTTGTTGTGGATCGTGCTGATCGTGAACGTCCCGCTTATCGCGCCGAACAGACCCATCGCGGAACCGGTTCCATTCGACACGTTATTGATCACGAAATCGTGCCCGTGGCTGTCGGGCGTAAAGCTGAACTTGCCGTTGGCGCCGCTGAAATGCAGGTGAGCGCCGGAAGTGTTGGCAAAATCAAGTTCAAGCGTGACACCGCCGCTGGCGAGCCCGGCCCTCGCCAGGCACAGTCCCATCGTCACCGCGCAAATGATAAATCGTCGTTGCACGTCAAGCACCTCTTCGGGTAGGCGCTTGTCGTAAGCGCGTTCCGCAATCCGAGAAAAGCGGCCGCTCATCGTCCGCTGACCCTTGTTCTCTCGATAGTATTTGTTATTTTCAGATAAATCAAGAAAATTGTACGATGCGCCTGAGAATTTGGCCGCCAACTTGCTGATGGAAACCACCGCCCGGGACGGCGATTCTCGCTCGCTTGCGGATTTCCTCGTTGATCGCTCTCCGCCGAGGGCCCTCGCCGGACGCCGTTCGGCTCGTGGAAATCGGCGCGCTTTGAGGACGAGCTGCACAAGCACGAGAACATCGACGGCACGGCCGGCGCAAAAGAGGTAGACAACCTGGCGAGTATCCTGCCGAGCTTTTTGTGGTATGTTTGGAAATAGCCCTGCCGCCGCGAGCGATCGACTTGCACGGGTGGGGCAACGACCGCCCGGCCAAGACGCGCCGAGGCCTTTTCTCTCTGGTCGCCGCCTTGAGCGAGAGCCCGATCATGAAGGTGGGCTGTCAGCCGGCAACTCCGAGAGCCAATTCTCAACAAGAGCGCTGATCCGCGGCTGTTGGTGCTGCGCGCCCGCAGCCGGATGCGCAACCCACACGCCCCGCCCAAGCGAGCAACTCCTCATGAGCCGACGGACTCAGCTCAGAATGCGAGCATTAAGGAGACGTCGCGTGGGAACCTGGCTTTTCTTGGCCGCGTTGATCTCCGCGGCGGTCGGAACCGCTTTCTGGGTCACGACGAACGGTTTCGCTTCGATGTTCGCGATGTGCGCCGGAGTAGCGATCGGGGTCGTGCTTCTGGGGCTTGGTGTCTGGTACCGGCTGCCGGATTGAAGACACTCACACGATCCGCCTGGTCCTTCCGGAGTGTACTTTCAGGCCGGCATTCGGCCCCCTCCCCGCGGCCGTCGTGGGCTCCCCGGTCAAACAACCGGAGCGTAAACTGCGGAACTCCAGAACCGCACACTGCGTTGAATTAGCCGATGTCCTCGTTGCCCAGCGGCAAGTTGCCGGCCGAATTGCTGCGGAGCTTGCTCAAGCGCTATGCGCCGAACGATCCGCGCGTGATCGTCGGGCCGCGCGTCGGCGTCGACGCGGCGGTGATCGACATGGGGGATCGCTATCTCGTGGCCAAGACCGACCCGGTGACGTTCGCCACGGACCAGATAGGCCGTTACGCCGTCAACGTGTGCGCCAACGACGTGGCCTGCTGCGGAGCGGCCCCCCGCTGGTTTCTGGCGACGCTCTTGCTGCCCGAGCAAAGCACGACAAGCGAGTTGGCCGAACGGATCTTCGCCGAGGTGTTCGACGCTTGCCGGGAGCTCTCGGTTTCGCTCTGCGGGGGCCATACCGAAATCACCGTGGGCCTGGATCGGCCGATTGTTGTCGGGCAGATGCTGGGCGAGGTGGCGCGCGAGCGCCTGGTCACGTCCGCCGGGGCCCAGGCGGGCGACGTCCTGCTGGCAACCAAGGCGATCGCCATCGAAGGCACTTCGCTCGTGGCCCGTGAAGCGCCTGACAAGCTCGCGGAGATACTCTCGCCGGACGAGGTCCAGCGCATGACCGATCTCCTGCGGGTGCCGGGCATCAGCGTGGTCCGCGAAGCTCAGCTTGCCCTGGAAGCCGGAGGCGTTCACGCTCTCCACGATCCGACGGAAGGCGGCCTGGCGACGGGCATCCGCGAATTGGCTGAGGCATCGCAGGTGGGGGTTGTGGTTGAGCAACAGCGAATTCCCGTGCTTGCCGAATGCGAGCGAATTTGCCGCCACCTGCAGATCGATCCGTTGGGGCTGATCGCCTCCGGAACGCTACTGATCGCGGCCGCAGCCGAAAGCGCCGAGGCGATCGTGTCGCGGTTGGCGGCCGAGGGACTCAGCGCCACGCCGATTGGCCGCGTCGTGCTGGCGGCTCAAGGCTGCACGCTCGTTCGTGCCGACGGCCAACAGGCCGAGCTGCCGGCGTTCGCCCGCGACGAAGTGCTGCGCGTGCTTCGCTGAAGCCGCCCAGGACAGTTCACTGAGGTCGAGGAGGGCGCGAAGTATTTGCGGTCGTTCAAGAAAAAAAGCTCGATATTTTCCAATCGACTGCTTAGAATTGCGGTCGTTCTCGTGGAGCGGAGTGAGGCGTGCACGGGTTTCCACCTGGCGGGTGGAAACGACCCATCGGAGCCACGCCCATGTCGATCTCCGTTGTCTGTCGCTGCGGCAAGAAATTTCTGGCGAAGGACGAGCACGCCGGGGCGCGCACGAAGTGCCCGGTGTGCAAAGAGCCGCTGACGATTCCCAAGCCCGATTCCGCCCGCGCCGAGGCCCCGCCGCGGCCGGCGCAATCGGCGTCTCCTGCGGCCCCGCCGCAACCCCCGGCCGCTGCTGTCGGGGCTCCTCCGCACTACGAAGGGAAGAACGTGGCCGATTGGCTCGATCTGCTCGAGGTCGACGATCCGGCCGCGCGGAAGCACGCGGTCGAGGTTCTTTCGTCGATCGGCCCCGAGGCGGGGACCGAACTGTCGGCCTTCATCGATCGCTTGGCGGCCGAGCACGTGCTGATCCGGCACTGGGCGGTGACGTGCCTGGAGAGGATCGGACCGCCAGCACGTCCGGCGCTCGACGCCCTCCTGAAAACGCTCGGCGACGAAGAACCGATGATTCGCGAAAAGGCGGCCCTGGCGATCGAGCGGATCGAGCCGGCTTGCGCCGCCTTCGCCGCTCGACTGCGTCACGGATTGCGAGACAAGAACGCGGCCACGCGAGTGTCCGCGGTGATCGCCTTTCGCCGCGACATGAAGACGCTCGGCATTTCGCGGTGCCGCTTCTGGGCCTGCGCCTGCGGAAGCGTCTACGAGAAGGAAGACCTTGAAGAACGGTTGAAGCTGCTGGCCGACGGAACGGAAATCCAATGGGAGGGCACGCGCGGCTGCAAGAAGTGCGGCAAGTCGTATCCGCTGCGGGACGTGTACGCCGGCAAGCACGACGTGCCACAAAAGTTCTGGCCGCAATTGGTGAAGCGATTCGGCAACCGGGTGCAGATTCCCGACGACTTTTTGACCGACCCGGATCAGGAATCGCAAGGTTACCACCTCAGCGAAAGCAGTTCGTTCGACGTCCTTGGGGCGGGGGTGCCGGCCGGCTACTCGACGATGCCCCCTCCCGCCCCTGGCCTAGGCGAAGGGTACGCACTGGCGGAACCGCCTCCGGTTCACAAGGCCGCAACTCACGCCGAGGAAGCCGAGAAACAAGGTGAGCTCGTGCCCGGGGCGCCCGTTCCCAAAGCGGGAAATTACAAGTGCACGGCCTGCGGCAAGGTTCGGATGTCGGAGAGCAAAAGCGCGATGAAGGTGGCCGCCGTGCAGTCAAAAGCCGTGATCAAATACTTCAAGTCGGGTAAGACTTTTTCCGAGTGTCCGCACTGCCGCGATCTCACCGAATGGCAGCTCGTCGAATAAGCCGTCCCCTCTCCCGCCGGGAGAGGGTTAGGGTGAGGGCGGGTCGCATACCAATTCAGTCAGGCCCACGAAGGGGATAGGACGGCAGACATTGGCAGAAAATGGCAGACTTTGGCAGGACAATGAACCGATCTGGCGGTGGCATGTCGGCCATGACTGCAGCCCGTCAGACGGCTCGTTATCATCTTCGCCGCCCGGCAGTAAAGGCGGGCTAGGTCGCACTGCGCACCAGCGCACACCAACCCGAAGCGTCAGCGAGGGTAAGTCGGTCCCTCGCCCTCGCTGACGCTTCGGGTTAGTGCAAGGCGCGCTGTCGCGCAACTCTGGGAGCGTGGTGCGCAATGCGGGCTAGGTTGCCGTGGGTAGCCGCGTTCGCCAGAACGCGGGGGGGCGAGGCGCGGCTTATTCACCGGCCCCGTAGGCTTGCGCGCAGAGTGCGCCGACACCAAGCGCGAAGCGTGAGCGAGGGTCACGACGCAACTTCCCTCGCTCACGCTTCGCGTTAGTGTGGGCCGGTGAGTAATCCGGGCTTGCCGCCTTTCAACCTTCGCCGGCTTTCAGGTCGACTCCTCGCCGTACCACCCGTTGTCGATGATGACGGGCGTTTGGTTCCAGCGGGGCTCTTCATCGGCCTTCTCTTCCAAGCGAGTTAGACGCTCGTCCAGTTCGGTCGACTCCCGCAACCGCGGCCCCAGCTCCAAGACGGCCTTCGCGGCCCGGCGGGCCACCGTCGGTTGGTCGCTTGCCATCAGCCGCTCCAAGACGCCGGTGGCCTTGCACGCCAGACCGGCCAGCCGGCCCAGCGCCGAATCGAACAGCCGGCCGCGGGCCCGGCTCACGGCCCGCCGAAAGTCGGCGTCTGCCAGCCGGCTGCGGGCGGTCGGCTCCTCGACGCCCGCTCGCTCGGCGGCCTCCCGCAAGGTGGCGCCGGCGGCCAACGCCAGAACCAGTTCGTCGTCGCCCGCGAATGCTTGCCTCTCGTCGGTTTCTTCTTCGTCATCTTCCAAATGGTTTATCCCCTCATCCACTTCGGCCCACTTACGCAACCGCGGCCCCAGTTCCAGCACGGCTTTTGCGGCCCCCAGGGTCTCGGACGGCCTCTCGCTTTCCATCAGCCGCTCCAACGTCTCCGCCGCCCTGCCGGCGAGCCCGGCCAGCCGGCCCCGCGCCGCATCAAACATCCGGTCGCGGGCCTCGCTCACGGCCTGCCGAAAGTCGGCGTCTGCCAGCCGGCGGTAGACGGTTCGCTCGCCGACGCCGGCTTTCTCAGCGGCCTCCCGCGCCGTCGCGCCGGTCGCCAACGCCAGAATCAGCTCATCGTCGCCCGCGGGCGTTCCATTCGATCCCATTCTCGGCCTCCTATCTCGTCACCTTGTCCGACTGCTCCTTTGCATACCTGAAGAGATTTTCCAAGCAAGCCATATTCTGCTCTCGGGTGGCCCGCCCTGAGGTCTTCCGAAGGGCGTGGTGGAGCTTCGCTAACCCATCGCCTTCCTGCACCGACCGAGCTCGCAGCCTACGTTGCGTGGATGCGAATCGTCGGTCCGGAGACGATCAAACTCACGCTAATCCGGTTCGCCGCGCGCCTGGTCGCCAGAGCGGAGGGTAGGGAATTGTCTAGCGCTCGCTCGCCACGCAGGACTGTGGCCGGCGAAGCTGGAAATGAACGAGACCGTGTTAGGAGAGCTGGCAATGGGATAATGCGATTGGCGCTTCACGCACGCCCTTCGGAGCACCTCAGGGCGTGCCCCTCCGCCGCGCTGGCGGTCGCCAAAATGCGTGACATATAGGCCGCGCGTCCAATTGATAATTGAACGCAATCAATAATTGGACCTGTCCCGTTATTTGCCCCCCGTTATTTGCCCCAATAATTGGACCTGTCCCGTTATTTGCCCCCCACTCCTGTTCGATGCGTCGCAGTTGCCGGATCAGCGTCTCGATCTCTTCGGGCAACAGATTCTCGCCGTAATAGCTGAGGAGCTGCCAGTGCCTCGCAACAGTACGCGCACGGCATTCCTGGCAATCGCGCCTGCCTGCAATCTGTCGATGTGACCGGTGCGACTTTGTAAGCGATCATGCCTTACGTTTCTAATATCCTTCCGCCGCGGCCGGAAGCGGGTCTTGGCGCGCTCCGATCGCTCGGCGGACCTTTTTCTCAGGCTCGATCTGAACGCCAACCAGGTAACCGTTTGCGTTGTCGGCCTCATGGCTTGAAACCTCGCGGATCTCTTGTCCCAAAGCACGCGTTGCATCCAACAGCGTCGCCTTGAATTTACCTCGCTCCACCCGAGCAGCCGGAGGTTCGTCGTCAGAAAAGGCCGCCATCAGAAACGAAGGCCGCTGGATTGCTGCCTCCGGAGCGAGACTGAAGTCGAGCACGCTGGTCAACACTTGCAGCGTCTTTTGGTGCAAGCTCGCGCCGATGGTGCTGGTCGCAAGAAGCGGCTGGCCGTCCTTGAGCAGGATCAGCGGGCACATCGATTCCGGTAGCCGTTTTCCCGGACCCGTCTCTTGCATGGCGGCTTGGAGCAGAGCCGCCGCGTCGGGAATGGAAATGCCGCCCACGAAGAGTCCCGTGTGTCCCCAGGAGTTCGTGTGGATCGTGTGCGTAACCGCCGCCACGTTCCCCCAGCGATCAACCACGACCACGCCGTCCGAGTGATTCGACGGCCTTTTGCCTCCAGCATCGAATTTCGCAGCGAAAGGCCACGTGCCGCTTTGCATTCGTTGCCAGATAGCATCGGCGGTTTCCCTCTTCAAGCGCGACGTAGGGCTCAAATCGAGCCCGTCAAAGTTCTCCAATACTTTCGCAGGCAAAAAGTCGAGCACCTGACAATGGCTGATTTGCATCAGCCAGAAGAGACTCGACGGGGTTGTGGAAAAGTGCCCCCGTGCGGGCAGATCGGCTCGCTCAACGAGGTGCAAGGCTTCGATCATGGCGACCCCGCCGTGAGACGAGAGGCCGGGCACACACACCTCGTAACCCCGGTGCATCGTTCGCAACGGTTCGTCCCAAGTCACGCGATAGGTTTTCATGTCATCAAGACTGATTTTGCCTCCTTCTTTCTGCACGGCCTCGACAAACTGCTCGGCCCAGGGACCGGTATAGATAAACTCCGATCTCTCTTTGGCGACGTGCCGCAACGTTTCGGCGAGTTGCGGCTGGCAGAAGGATTCGCCGGCTTTGTAGAGAGCATCGCCCTCTTTCATGAAGATCCGCCGAGTCTCGGGAAGGCGGCTCAGCACGTCTTTCCTGTCCTGCATGAGTTCGGCGAGCAAGGGGCTCACCTTCACACCTTGCTCGGCCAGCTCAATTGCCGGCTCAAACACCTGCTGGCGGGAAAGTTTTCCGAAACGCTGCTGGGCCGCGTCGACACCCGCCAGGAACCCCGGAACGAGGGCCGTTCGGCCGCTGGGCTGTCGGCCACCGGGAATTGTCAACGGGTCGTTCTCCTCAAGCGGCGTGTTGAAGCCCGCGTTGAGGTAGTGCACCTGGCCGCTGTCGGCCTCGTAGTACACCATGCTAAGGACGCCTGCAAAGCTGACGTAGCACCCGCCGCACTCGACGACCTGCGCCATGGCCGTAGCCAGGGCGGCGTCGGCCGCGCTGCCCCCATTTTTCAGCGTTTCCAGTCCAGCATGCACGGCCGCCGGACCCGACACGCCGACAACGACGCCATTGCGTCCTTCGGCGAGGGCTGCCGGAGACGCATCCTCGGACGACCACGCGCTTTCGTCCACGCCCCTCGCAAGCAGGCCGGACGTTACAACGACAATAACGAACATTCTCATGGTACACACCGTCGGCCTTGATCGGGACAGCCTCGCATTCCAGGCACCATACTTTAGACGGACGTGTCCTTTCGGCGAAGGTGAAAATCTGCGGCGCCAGGGGTGCGCCGACTATGCCCGGCAAGGCGCACGGGCGGCGAGCAGCCGTCAGCGTCAGGCTTCCGTTGCGCGGATGGCCTAGTCTGTCGAGGCGCATTAGAATCGCCCCAAAGGAAAGGACCGGCATCATGAAAACTCGCTTTCGCGCTGAGGCCGACGACTGGAGGCCCGGCGGGCAACAGATTACCGCAGCGCAGACATTGACCGCCGTTCAGCGGTGCTTGGAAGAGGAAGGCCCGATCATCGTTGAGCACCGATTCTATCGGGGTCAGAAAAGGTGTCAGGACCGAATGGCACTTGAACTTTTGTAAGTGTTTTAGGCAGCACGCCTTTTGTACTCGCGACGCGGCCGAGTCATGAGCTTGTATGGCTTGGGCCGCCGCTTGACAACACGGGGTTCAACGCGATCTGGACGATGGCCGACCTCG